>NZ_JBEOZU010000012.1:140912-148918 GCF_040298185.1 Streptomyces sp. NPDC001634
GGCGCGGCCCCCCCCCCCGCGCCCCCCCCCCCCCCCCCGGCCGCCCCCCCGACTCTTCAGGGGCGCGTTACCCGAACTACCGCAGGCGGGCCATCAGCGCGTGCTCCACGAGAGTGATCAGCGCCGACTTGGCGTCCGCACGGTGACGGGCGTCCGTCGTGATGATCGGGGTGTCGGGGCCGATCTGCAGGGCCTCGCGGACCTCGTCGGGGTTGTACGGCTGGTTGCCGTCGAAGCCGTTGAGGGCGATGACGAACGGCAGGCCCGAGTTCTCGAAGTAGTCGACCGCGGGGAAGCAGTCGGCGAGGCGGCGGGTGTCGACCAGGACGATCGCGCCGATGGCGCCGCGGACCAGGTCGTCCCACATGAACCAGAAGCGGTCCTGGCCGGGGGTGCCGAACAGGTACAGGATCAGGTCCTGGTCCAGGGTGATACGGCCGAAGTCCATGGCCACCGTGGTGGTGGTCTTGTCCCCGGTGTGGGTGAGGTCGTCGATGCCCGCCGAAGCAGACGTCATGACGGCCTCGGTGCGCAGCGGATTGATCTCCGAGACGGCACCCACGAACGTGGTCTTGCCCACGCCGAAGCCGCCCGCCACCACGATCTTCGCGGAGGTGGTGGAGCGGGAAGGACCGCCGCTAGAGCTTGCGAAGTCCACTGAGCACCCTTTCGAGCAGTGTCACGTCTGGCTGGCCGCCGGCGTTCTCGTCGCCGCCGGGCTGATGGATGGCGACCAGGCCCGCCTCCGCCAAGTCGGCGACGAGGATCCTGGCCACGCCGAGAGGGATTGTCAGGAGCGCCGAGATCTCGGCCACCGACTTGATTTCCCGGCACAGGTGGCAGATCCGCTGATGCTCGGGCAGCTGGCCCTGCATCTGGTGCGGCTGCGCGGTGGTGTGCACCAGCGCCTCGATGGCGAGCTGGTAGCGCGGCCTGGTGCGGCCGCCCGTCATGGCGTACGGACGCACCAGAGGGTTGTTCGACGACCCCGCGGGCGCCGGCTCGGGCGCACGGCGCTGGGGCTGCACCGGCTGGATACGCGGCGCCGGCGGCTGGTCGTACGGCGACGGACCGGGGCCCTGGGGGCCCTGGGGCGCGTACGGCCGCCGCTGGCTCGGTGCGGAGGGGAAGTTGTACCGGTTCTGCTCACCCTGCCCCGGGCCCTGGCCTGGGCCATAGGACCAATTGCCCGCGGACGAACCGCCTGGGGGTGTTGCCACTTTCTCTCCTCCTCCGACTGCGCCGGGCCACCCATCGCTGTGGAAGCCGCGTCCCGAAACCTTACGGCCCCGGGACGCCAATACGCACCGTACGTCTGTTAGTTGAGAAGGCTTCCCTGGAGCTCCGCACGAAGGTCCGGTGTCAGGACCGTACCGGCTCGGTCGACCAGAAGCGCCATCTCGTACCCAACGAGGCCGATGTCCGCCTCCGGGTGTGCAAGAACTGCGAGCGACGAACCATCGGAGATGGACATGATGAAGAGGAATCCCCGCTCCATCTCCACAACGGTCTGATTCACGCTGCCGCCCTCGAAGATGCGGGAGGCACCCGCGGTCAGCGAGGTCAGACCGGACGCGACGGCCGCCAGCTGGTCGGCGCGGTCACGCGGAAAGCCTTCGGACATCGCCAGAAGGAGTCCGTCGGCGGAGACCACCACCGTGTGGGACACCCCGGGGGTGTTGTCCACGAAGTTGGTGATCAACCAGTTCAGGTTCTGTGCCGCCTGGCTCATCGGGCTCACACTAACGCTCCTGGTTGTAGGTGCTGTCAGGACCGAAGCCCTGGCCGTTCGTTTCACTGCCTGCGTTGCGTCCCCGCTGGACGCCTCGACGCAGGTTGCTCAGCCTGCCCCGCACGTCCTCGGGGGCGCGGGAGACCTGTGGGCCTCCCTGCGGGGTCGTTTCCGCGGCGCCCTCGATCAGGTTCGCCTTGGGTACACGCCGCGGCAGACCGGAAGAGGTGACCCCGCCTGCCTTGGGCTTCCGGAGCTGCGACGCCTGCTGCCACCGCTGGTCGTTGGCGGAGCGCCAGTCGTTGCCCGTCTCCGTGGCCGCCGCCGGCTCCTGCGTCACGGACTGCGGCCGACCGCCCACGCCGTTCGCGGTGGAACCGCGACGGGGCAGTCCGGCATCGGTCAGCTCGTGGACACCGGTCGCGGTGGCCGGTCCGGGACGGTCGAAGCCTACGCGGTCCCGCTCACTCACGTCAGCGGCCTGCACCGATTCCGTTTCCGGAGCGTAATCAGCCCGGTAGGAGCTCTGGTACTCCTCCTGCTGCGGCCAGTCGTCCTGATACGACGGCGCGTCGAAGGCGGAGAACGCCTCCGAAGTGGCGGTGGGGGCCGCCGAACGGTTCTCCTGCACCGGCTCCGCGTAGGCGGGCTCCGGGTAGCCTCCGCCGGACGGGAAGCCGTCACCCTGCGGCAGGCCGCCGTTCGGCGAGTAGTACGTCTCGTCGTACGCAGGCTGCTGAGGCTCCTCGTACGCCGTCTGCTGGTCGTACGCGGACCGGTGCTCCTCGTACGCGCTCTGCCCGTTGTCGTACGCGGGCTGCTGCGCCTGGAACTCGTCCGGGTACGACGGAGTGGTCTCCTGGGCCTCCTGCGGGCGGCCGAGGCCCTGTGCCTGGGCCTCCAGGGCCGCACGGCGCTCCTCGCGCATCAGGGAGCGGCCGACGGGGTCCAGTTCACGGATGTCGTCCGGGACATCCGCATAGCGGGTGTCGTCGAAGCCCAGCTCCGCCGCGGTCCGCATCGGCTGTGCGCCGAAGTTCTCGCCCTGGAAGGGCTGCTGCTCCGGGATGATCTGGGAGACGGTGAACTCGTCGCGCTCCAGCGTCTGCTCGCCGCCACCGCCGTGGGTGATGGCGTCGGGGAGCATGACGAGCGAGGTGGTGCCGGCCTGTTCGCCGGAGGGGCGCAGCTGGACCCGGATGCCGTGGCGGTCGGACAGCCGGCCGACCACGAACAGACCCATGCGCTGCGAGATCGCGGCGTCCACGGTCGGCGGGTTGGCCAGCTTGTGGTTGATGTCCGCGAAGTCCTCGGCGGTCAGGCCGATGCCCTTGTCGTGGATCTCGACCATGATCCGGCCGTCGGGAAGACGGGTGGCGGTCACGCGAACCTTGGTCTGCGGCGAGGAGAACGTCGTGGCGTTCTCCAGGAGCTCGGCGAGCAGGTGCACGAGGTCGGTCACGGCACGGCCGTGGATCTCGGCCTCCGGGACGCCGGAGAGCTCGATGCGCTCGTACTGCTCCACCTCGGAGGAGGCGGCGCGCAGCACGTCGACCAGCGGGACCGGCTGGTCCCAGCGGCGGCCGGGCTCCTCGCCGGCGAGGACGAGGAGGTTCTCGCCGTTGCGGCGCATACGGGTCGCCAGGTGGTCCAGCTTGAAGAGGTTCTCCAGCTGGTCCGGGTCGGCCTCGTTGTTCTCCAGGTCGGTGATCAGGGTCAGCTGGCCCTCGATCAGCGACTGGTTGCGGCGCGAGAGGTTGGTGAAGATCGCGTTGATGTTGCCCCGCAGCAGGGCCTGCTCGGCGGCGAGCCGGACGGCCTCGCGGTGGACCTGGTCGAAGGCGCGGGCGACCTCGCCGATCTCGTCCGTGGAGGAGATCGGGATGGGGGCCACGCGCGTGTCGACGCGGCCGGGGTCGGTGCGCGAGAGCTGGTCGACCAGCATCGGCAGGCGCTGCTCGGCGACGCCGAACGCGGCGTTGCGCAGCTGGCGCATGGAGCGGCTCATCTGGCGGGCCATGAGACCGGCGATGATGAACGCGGCGAGCAGGGCGACGATGACGATGGCGCCGTTGATGTAGGCGTTGCGCTGGGCGTTGGAGGCGATCTGCCCGGCGTCGTCGACGGCCCGGTTGATCATTTCCTTCTCCACCTGGTTGTAGCCCTGGAACTTCAGGGTGGCGGCGGCCATCCACGAGTCCGGGGTGATGCCCAGCTGGGCGAGCTCCGCAGGTGTCTTACCGCTCCCGATCGCCTGGATCATCTTGTCCATCGTCGGCGGGGTCACCACGGTCTGGCCCGCCGCCGCGGCCTTGGCCTTGGCGTCGGCGATCTGCTTCTTGCCCTCCTCGGCCTTCTGCTGGAAGACCTCGTTGAGGCGGGCGGCGTCCTGCGAGGTGCCACCGGAGATGTACTCCTGGACGGCGACGTTCTCCAGGTACGCGTACGAGGTGAAGGCGGTGACCTGGAGCGCGCGGGTCTTCGGGTCGTCACTGGGCTTGACCAGCAGATGCATGCCGATCGAACGCTGCAGCGACTCCGCGCCCTTGGCGAGGCCGATGGCGTACACCGAGCGGCCGTAGGCGGTGATGTTCCCGGTGCCGAGGCCCAGCTCGTTCGAGAACTCCAGCAGCAGGTGCTCGACGGTGACGTAGCCCTCTTCGGTCTTGACCGGGTCCATGGCCTTGGTGAACGCCGCCTGCCGGAGCTGCTGCAGCGTCGGCTCGGCCTGCTCGATCAGGTTCAGTCGGCGCTTCAGGCCCTGCTTGGCCGGCATTCCGACGACTTCCTTGTGGAAAGCCGCGGCCTTTTCGTTGGTGACTGCCCGGGCCTGTGTGACGGCCGTGTTGTTCCGGTCACCCTTCAGCAACGGCTGCGCGGACACGTCACGCTCGTTGAGCAGCGCCTCGGCGTATTCGCCGGCGGCGGCCACGATCTTCGCGACCTTCTCCGCGTCCCGTGCCTGCTGCCAGGTGTCGATGGAGTTCTTCACCTGGAAGCCGCCCATGACCAGGCCCACCAGCACGGGTATGAGCAGGATCGCATTCAGCCTGGTCGGCACGCGCCAGTTGCGCGGCGAGAAGCGGCCGCCGCTGGGCGGCAGAGCCGTCGGCTCCGGGCCGGGCACTTGTGCGGGTGCCGCTCCGCGCGGCGGCGGGGTGAAGTTGCCCCGCACCGACAGCTCGGGACCTTTCTTGCTTCGCCTCACTCGACCAACAACCTCTCGGCGACGGCACCTACGTCGTGCCGCGGTGTCTCCAGAGCCCTGTCGCCGACAAGTACGTCATTGACTACTGGGCAGTTCAGGCATTCCAGCACGTCAGCCTGCGCGATTCCAAACACTCGGAACCGAGGATTCCACTGGATGGAAGCCCCAGATAAAACGGTCATAAAGAGCGAGCCCCGCCAAAAGGCGGGGCTTTTGTGAACACAGCGGCACCGACTGACCGCGACGCGTGTCGGTACCACCGGATTTCTCTGTCGAAACGTTATGAACACCGGGGCCGACCGTGTCAAACGCCACAGCCGGCTCCGGCATATCTACGACAACTGCCGTATGGCGCTGCCTATTTGATCTACCGCAGGCGTGCCATGAGTGCATGTTCAACCAAAGTGATCAGTGCGCTCTTGGCGTCCGCGCGGTGGCGGGCGTCGGTAGTGATGATCGGGGTGTCCGGGCCGATCTGCAGGGCTTCCCGCACTTCTTCGGGGGCGTAGGGCTGATGCCCGTCGAAGCCGTTGAGGGCGATGACGAACGGCAGTCCGCTGTTCTCGAAGTAGTCGACCGCGGGGAAGCAGTCGGCGAGCCGGCGCGTGTCCACGAGCACGACCGCGCCGATGGCGCCGCGGACCAGGTCGTCCCACATGAACCAGAAGCGGTCCTGGCCGGGGGTGCCGAACAGGTACAGGATCAGGTCCTGGTCCAGGGTGATACGGCCGAAGTCCATGGCCACCGTGGTGGTGGTCTTGTCCCCGGTGTGGGTGAGGTCGTCGATGCCCGCCGAAGCAGACGTCATGACGGCCTCGGTGCGCAGGGGATTGATCTCCGAGACGGCGCCGACGAACGTGGTCTTGCCCACGCCGAAGCCGCCCGCCACCACGATCTTCGCGGAGGTGGTGGCCCGGCCCCCGTCAGAGCTTGCGAAGTCCACTGAGCACCCTTTCGAGCAGTGTCACGTCCGGCGCGCCGCCGTTGTTCTCGTCGCCACCCGGCTGGTGGATCGCGACGAGCCCGGCCTCCGCGAGGTCCGCGACGAGGATCCGCGCCACACCGAGAGGCATGGCCAGGAGCGCGGAAACCTCCGCCACCGACTTCACCTCACGGCACAGGTGGCAGATCCGCTGGTGCTCAGGGAGAAGTCCCATCAGCTGGGCCGGGTCGGCCGTGGTGCTGATCAGCGCCTCTATCGCGAGCTGGTAGCGCGGCCGGGTCCGGCCGCCCGTCATCGCGTACGGACGGACCAGCGGCTGGTCGCCCTCGTCCCCGTACGGCTCTGCGTACGGATCATGAGAGGCGGTGGGCGGGGTCATGAATCCTCCGGGCGGGACAGCATGTCGGTCGTCGTGCCGTCTGACGGGGCCGGTGGGGGGATTGTGGCGGCCGGACGGTGGTTTGGTGAGGCGGGTGGTGCCGGGGCCGGTCAGTGAAGCAGACTGCCCTGGAGTTCGGCGCGCAGGTCGGGCGTGAGCACCGCGCCCGCGCGGTCGACCAGGAGCGCCATCTCGTAGCCGACGAGGCCGATGTCGCACTCGGGGTGTGCGAGCACGGCGAGCGACGAGCCGTCGGAGATGGACATGAGGAAGAGGAAGCCGCGTTCCATCTCGACGACCGTCTGCGCCACGGTGCCACCCTCGAAGATCCGGGAGGCCCCGGCCGTCAGCGAGGTGAGACCGGAGGCCACGGCCGCGAGCTGATCGGCGCGGTCACGCGGGAAGCCCTCCGACATCGCCAGAAGGAGTCCGTCGGCGGACACGACGACGGTGTGGGACACCCCGGGGGTGTTGTCCACGAAGTTGGTGATCAACCAGTTGAGGTTCTGTGCCGCCTGGCTCATCGGGGTCAACTAACGCTCCTGCTGGTGAGTGGGGCTGGGGTAGCTGCCGGTCTGGCCGGTACCGGCCTGGCGACCCTGTGCGATGCCCCGTCGGAGATTGGTCAGCCGGCCGCGTACGTCGTCGGGCGCACGCGAGACCTGCGGACCGGTGTGGTGCTGTTGCTGCTGCGCCGTGCCCGGCACGAGGTTCGCGCGCGGGACCCGGCGCGGCAGGCCGGAGGTGGTGACGCCGCCCGCGGCGGGCTGCCGCACGCGTTCGGCCTGGCGGACGATCTCGTCGTTCGGAGAGGTGCGCCAGGCGGCGTTGGCCGCCGGGCGCGGGGGTGCTGCGGGGGCCTGCTGCTGCGGGACCTGCGGCGCGGAGCCGTTGGAACCGTTGAAGCCGTTGCTCTGCGACTGGCCGCCACGGAACCAGTTGGTCTCCAGCGTGTCGTACAGCGGCGTACGCCCGTCGCCGGGGCCCGATGCCGGCGGCAGTGCCTCCGGTTCCTGACGACGCGGGGGCTGCTGGGGACGCGGCGGGGCCGGCGGCCGGGTGGCGCCGTAGCCGTCGCCACCCGCCTGCGGCCGCTCGAACTGGCCGGTGCTGGAGGGGTCCTGGCGGTTGCCGTAGCCCGGGGCGGGGAACTGGCCCGTACCGGAACCGTCGTAGCCCTGCGTGGCGAACTGCCCCGTACCGGAACCGTCGTAGCCCTGCGAGGCGAACTGGCCCGTGGAGGACGGGTCCTGACCACGGCCGGGGGCCGGGAACTGGCCGGTGGTGCCGCCCTGGTTGGGGCTGCCGAAGATGTCCGAGCGGACGAACTGCCCGCCGTCGTTCTGCGTACCCGCCCCGGGACGCGGAGCGTTGAAGTCCGGCCGCGGGAACTCCGGCGTGGAGGCGGGAGTCTGACGGTCGTCGATGCGCGGGATCTCCGCGGTCGAACCCGGTCCCTGGCGGTCGTCGATGCGGGGCATGGGCGAGGTCGAGGACAGGGCGTCCGGCTCCTCGTGGCCGCGCGGGGCGTCCAGGGAGGCACGTGGCACCGGCGGCTGCGCGTTCTCGTCGCTCCAGCTCGGCGTGCGCTGCTGCGGGCCACCGGGCAGCTCGGCCCGCGGACCACCGCGACCGGGCAGCTGCGGACGGCGACGGCCGCCGCGCTCCTTGGGCTGCCGACCCTGCGGCGGCGTGGCCGCGGGGGCGCCGCCGGCCGGGCGCATGCCGGAGCCGCCGTCGCCGA
>NZ_JBEOZU010000013.1:0-147777 GCF_040298185.1 Streptomyces sp. NPDC001634
CGTTGGCTCGGTCGCCCGCCCCGCCCTGCATCACCCCCCGCTGGCGGCCCCCCCCCCCCCGCGGGCGTCCCCCCACCACTTCGGGGGGGCGGGCGCCTACGCCCCGCGGGCCCGGGGCCACCCCCCCCCCCGCCCGGAACCCGACGACGAGGCGGCGCGGGCCGCGCGCGGCCCGGCGCACCCGGCGGCGGGTGGCGTCCGCGGCGGCGAGCAGGTTGCGCGCGTCGTCGAGGAGCTGGCGTCCCGCCGCGGTCAACGTCACTCCATGGCTGTCCCGTTCGAAGAGCGTGGCGTCCAGGTCCTTCTCCAGGGCCCGGATCTGACGGCTCAGCACGGGCTGCGCGATATGCAGGCTCTCGGCCGCGCGCCCGAAGTGCAGCTGTTCCGCGACCGCCGTGAAGTAGCGGACCTTCCGCAGGTCGAGGTCCATGGCCGGCCCTTCCTTCGTTCGGGTGGCGATGCCTTCAGGGTATCGCCGCCGCCAAAAGAGGTCTTGGACGCCGGGGCGGCGGGGACCGCAGGCTGGATCACGTCGCACCAACGTGAGAAGCGCACAAGCGCGAAAGGGGCACCGGCATGAGCCTGCAAGGACAGCGGATCGTCGTCATCGGCGGTACGTCGGGCATCGGACTCGCGGTCGCGGAGGCGGCCGCACGGGAGGGGGCGGAGGTGGTGGTCGCCTCACGCCGGCAGGAGAGCGTGGACGCCGCGTTGACGCGGCTGCCGCGAGGCGCCGAGGGCCATGTGCTCGACGCGACAGACGAGGACGCGGTGCGCGGCTTCTTCGGGAGGATCGGCGAGTTCGACCACCTGGTCTACACGGCGGGTGAATCGCTGCTGCTGGAGAGTCTCGCGGAGTCGGACCTGACACGGGCACGGCGCTTTCTGGACACCCGGCTGTGGGGTGCGTACACGGCCGTCAAGCACGGCGCGCCCTCGATCCGGAAGGGCGGTTCCGTGGTGCTGACCACCGGGACCGGGGGGCGCCGGCCGATGCGGGGCGCCACCGTCGCGGCGAGCCTGTGCGGCGCAATGGAGTCGCTCACCCGGGCGCTGGCCCTGGAGCTCGCCCCGCTCCGTGTCAATGTGGTCTCCCCCGGCGTGGTCCGCACCGAGCTGTGGCGGGACCTGCCGGAGGTCGAGCGGGACGGGCTGTTCGAGTCCTCCGCCGCCTCGCTCCCCGTCGGCCGGGTGGGCGAGTCGGCGGACGTCGCGGAGGCGTACCTGTATCTGATGCGCGGCGGCTACAGCACCGGATCGGTGGTGGTCGTGGACGGCGGCGGGACGCTGGTCTGACGCCGGTCAGCCGGTCGTGAAGTGCACGTCGGATGCGGCCACGACCGATCCCAGCCGCGGGAAGTCGAGCTTCACCGACGCCTCGTGCTCGGGGGCGGTGAAGGCGGCCATGGCGTCCTCGACGAAGACGAGGTTGTAGCCGAGGTCGGCGGCGGCGCGGGCGGTGGACTCGACGCCCAGGTTGGTGGCGATGCCGCCGAACACCAGGGTGATGATGCCTCGTTCGCGCAGGCGCTCGTCGAGGCCCGTGCCCTGGAAGCCGCCGATGGTCCGCTTCACGACCTCCAGATCGCCGTCCTTGAGGAGACCGGCCACCAGTCCGCTGCCGGGCGGCTGTTCGGCGATGCCAGGGCGTTCGACGCGGATGAGGACGACGGGCGCGCCGACCGAGCGGAATGCGTCCGCCAACCGCTCGGCCGCGACGAGGGCCTCGGTGCCCTTGCGGGGCTCCAGAGGCAGGGCCACGATGCGGTCCATCAGGTCGACGAGCACGAGGGCGGTGCGCGCTGGATCGAGCGCGAGAGGTCCGGTCATGACGGAACGTTAACCGTAGTCAGCCCTCCGTACCGGAAATCCGGATCAACAGGTTCATGAACCGGTCGCGCTCGGCCGCCGAGAGCGGGGCGAAGAGGGCGTCGTTCGCCTCGCGGGCCGCCTTCTCGCAGCGCTTCAGCAGCCGCCCGCCCTCCACCGTGAGCGACACCGCGTTCTTGCGGCGGTCCCTGGGGTCCGGCTCGCGCACGACGAGGCCCGCGTCCTGCAGGTCATTGAGGACGCCGACCGTGCCCTGCGTGCCCAGGTCAAGGCCAGTGGCGGCACCCCGGCGGCCCCGGACCCCGCCGAGGCGGTGGACGACCTGCCGGCCCGGGTGACGGTACCCGCCGGCGCGCCGGGCGCGAAGGGCGACAGGGGAGCGACGGGGGCGGAGGCAAGAACGGCGCCGCCGGGGAACGCGGGACGCCCGGCGAAACGGGCCCGTCGGGACCGCCGGGACCGCCGGGCACCGACGGCAGGGACGCAGGGATGGCATGGACGGGACCGGCGGGACCGGCGGGACCGCAGGGCGTCCAGGGTGTGGCGGGCGATCCCGGCGAGCGCGGCGATCCCGGCCCCGAGGGCCCCAAGGGCGACCCGGCACCGGCCTGTCCGGACGGCTGCACGCTCCAGGTGCCGGCGGCCGACCCGGACGCCCCGGTGTGCCGCAGGACGGGCTCGGCACCAAACCCGGCCCCGCCCCCCGCGGTGACTGCCCATGGACCGGGTGCGCCCCAGCCACTAACGTCCCGGGCGTGCCCGACGACGCACGAGCACGACGGCAGGCCGGGACCGGGCTGGGCCTGGTCCTGGCCCTGGTCTGCGCGGCTTTGCTGCTCACCGCCCTCCCCCACCACGAACGGGAGGGCGGCGGCACGTGCGGTGAGCGCACCGTCACGTCCTGGACGGGTGACACCGCCCTGAACACCGAGTTCACTCGGTACGGCGACGACCCCACCCGCACCGACGACTGGACCGGCGGCGACGGCACCCACTCCGTGCGGGTGCCGGACGGGCGCGTGCTGTGGCTGTTCTCGGACACGTATCTCGGCCAGGTGCACGGCCCGCCCAACCCGGCGGGCGAGTCGTACGCCTGGCGGGACCCCTCGGCGCCGCTGGTACGCAACTCCGCGGTGGTGATGTCCCGTTCGGGCCGCCTGGAGAGCACGCTGCCCGCGCCGCTGTTCCCGGACCCGGCGCCGAACCAGTGGCGCTGGCCGGTGGCTGCCCGGGTCGAGCCCCGCTCCCCCGGCTCGTCCGAGCAGGTCGTACGGGTCCTGCTGTGGACCCGTACGACCGGCGCGTACCCCTGGATCTACGGCGTCCCCACCGCGACGGAGGTCGCCACGCTCTCCCTGCCGGACCTGCGCGTCGAGGGCATCGTGCGGATCCTGGGTCAGGAGCAGGTCCCTGACGCCTCGCGGCGTGTGCTGTTCGGTACGACGGCGGTGACCGACGGCGACTGGACGTACGTCTTCGGCGGCGACGACGCCCAGGCCGCCTCCCGTCCCGCCTCGCAGGCGTACGTGGCCCGGGTGCCGCTCGGACGGCTCGACCGGCCGTCGGCCTGGGAGTACTGGGACGGCTCGGCGTGGACGGCACGCGGAACGCCCGGGGCCGTGCTGGGCGACGGGCGCGGCACGGGTGTCGGCAGCGCGTTCACGGTCGTACGGGACTCGGGAACGTACGTCCTGTTCACCATGGCCGCCGGCACCCGGGGGCTGACCACGGTCACCTCCTACTGGGCGTGCGCACCCACAGGCCCTTGGCACGGTCCGACGAGGGGCTTCAGCCCGCCGCTGCCGCAGGGCCAGGTGGCCGCGTACAACCCGCAGGCGCACCCGGCGCTGAGCGGCGGCGGCCGGCTCGTGCTGAGCTACGACGTCAACTGGTTGGATGCGACGGGTGTCTCGGCGCAGGCGAACCTCAGCCGGAACGTGTCCCTGTACCGACCGCGGTTCGTGACACTGCGGCTGTCCCGGGGCTGACCTCCGAGAGCTCCGGGTCGTGGGAGCGGCGCTTGGCGATCACCGCGCAGACCATGAGCTGCATCTGGTGGAAGAGCATCAGCGGGAGCACCGCCAGCGAGGCGTGCGCACCGAACAGAACGGACGCCATGGGCAGTCCGGAGGCGAGGGACTTCTTCGACCCGGCGAACTGGATCGCGATCCGGTCCCCCCGGTCGAAGCCCAGCGCCCGGCCGCCGTACCAGGTCAGGGCGAGCATCACGGCGAGCAGCGCCGCCTCGACGACGAGGAGTCCGCCCAGCCTCAGCGGGCTCACCTGGTGCCAGATGCCCTGCACCATTCCCTCGCTGAACGCGGTGTAGACGACCAGCAGGATCGAACCGCGGTCGACGAGGCCGAGCACCTTCTTGTGCCGGGTGATGAAGCCTCCGATCCAGTGCCTGAGCACCTGTCCCGCAAGGAACGGGACCAGCAGCTGCTGCACGAGCTTGACGAGCGAGTCCGCGGAGAACCCGCCGCCGCTGTTGCCGAGCAGCGCCGCCGCGAGCAGCGGGGTGATCACGATTCCGGCGAGGGAGGAGAAGGAGCCGGCGCAGATCGCGGCGGGCACGTTGCCGCGCGCGATCGAGGTGAACGCGATCGAGGACTGGATGGTGGACGGGACGAGCGTGAGGAAGAGGAGCCCGGTGTAGAGGTTGTGCGTCAACAGCACCGGCACCAGGCCGCGGGCGGCCAGACCCAGCAGCGGGAAGACCACGAATGTGCAGGCCAGCACGGTGGCATGGAGCCGCCAGTGCCTGAGCCCCGCCAGGGCCTCCCGGGTGGACAGCCGCGCTCCGTACAGGAAGAACAGGAACGCGATCGCTGCCGTGGAGGCACCCGAGGCGACGTCCGCGGCCGTGCCCCGCGCCGGGAAGAGGGCCGCGAGCCCCACGGTCCCCAGCAGCAGGAGGATGTAGGGCTCGATGGGCATCCAACGCGGCCATTGCAGGCGTTTCACTGTGCTCCACTACTTCGCTGTACGTCCGGTGCCAGACACGGTCGTGCCCTCTCCATCGTCCTCTCCGGCCGAGTGATCGGGAATCCGGCATACCGCTCTGACTGTCATCACATTTCGCGATAACCTGGCGTGCGTGTACGACCCGTCCCAGCTGCGTACGTTCCTGGCGGTTGCCCAGACGCTGAGCTTCACCCAGGCCGCCCGGCGGTTGGGGCTGCGCCAGTCCACGGTGAGCCAGCACGTACGGCGCCTGGAGGACGCGACCGGACGGCAGCTGTTCTCCCGGGACACCCACTCCGTGGAGCTGACGGAGGACGGCGAGGCGATGCTCGGCTTCGCACGGCGGATTCTGGCGGTGCACGAGCAGGCGACGGCGTTCTTCACCGGGACACGGCTGCGGGGCCGGCTGCGGTTCGGCGCCTCGGAGGACTTCGTGCTGACCCGGCTGCCGGAGATCCTGGAGGGCTTCCGGTACGACCATCCCGAGGTGGATCTGGAGCTCACGGTCGAACTGTCGGGGACGTTGCACGAACAGCTCGCGGCGGGCCGGCTCGACCTGGTGCTGGCCAAACGCCGCCCCCAGGACCCGCGCGGCGCACTGGTGTGGCACGACAAACTGGTGTGGATCGGTGCGGAGAGGCTGCGTCTGGACCCGGACCGGCCGGTTCCGCTGATCGTCTATCCACCGCCGGGCATCACCCGCGCCCGTGCCCTGGAGGCCCTGGAGAACCAGGGCCGCGCCTGGCGCATCGCATGCACGAGCGGCAGCCTCAACGGCCTGATCGCGGCGGCCCGTGCCGGTCTCGGTGTGATGGCCCACTCCCGCAGCCTGGTCCCGCCGGGCCTGGTGCGCATCCCGGAGCGGGCGGGCCTTCCGGAACTGGGCGAGATCGACTTCGTCCTGGTCCATGGAGACCGCCGGGGCCCGGCGCAGAACGCGGCCCAGGCACTGGCGTCGGCGATCCTGGCGGGCGGGGACCGACTGCACCGGCGTCAGGTGCCCGGCGCCGGTCCCGCTGCGCCCTTCAGCGCGGCGGGCGCTGGTATGTGAGCTGTTTGACCCGGCGCAGGAACGGTGTCGTCTCCACGTGCTGGACGCCCTCCAGATGGCCGAGGGGACCGCTCAGATAGGCGTAGAGATCCGCCGTGTTCCTGGCCAGGGCGGTGGCGACGATGTTCGAGGGGCCCGCCGCCGCGGAGACATGGGCGATCCGGTAGTGGGTGGCGAGGGCTTCGCCGACGGAGTGCAGGGCGGCGGGCGCGGCGGTGATCCACAGGACGGCGGCCACGGGGTGGCCGAGAAGCTCGGGGTTGAACTCCGTGTCGATGTACACGGCTCCGGAGGCGAGCAGCGTGGTCAGGCGGCGCTTGACGGCCGACTCGGAGCGGCCGGTTGCCCGCTGGAGTTCGGGATGGGTGGCGCGTCCGTCCCGTTCCAGCACGGTCAGCAGAGGCTCGTCCTCCGGGTCGATACGGGCGGGTCCCGCACCGGGCACCGGCTCGGGGCGGAGGGCGGCGATCTGGTCGTCCGTGAGCGCGCCGAGCTTCTCCACCCAGCCGTTCACCCCGCCGTAGAACCGGTGGAGCAGCTGGTGGGCGCGGATCTCCACCACGCTCGGGGTGCGCGGCAGCTTGCCGAGCAGCAGGTCGTCGTGGTCGCCGGGGCTGCGTGGCCGGGTCAGACAGAGGACCTCGGTGCCGCCGGAGACGAGCCCGACCCAGGACGTGTCGGGACGCTTGGCGAGCGCGTCCGCGATGATCAGTGCCGCGTCCGGGGCACAGCGCACCCGCAGCATCCACTGGTCCTGGCCCAGCCGGTAGGCGTCGCGCATCCCGACGACCCGCAGCCCGCCCTCGGCGCACAGCTTGCGGTAGCGGCGCGCGACGGTCTGGTCGGAGACACCCAGCACCGCCCCGATCCGGCTGAAGGAGGCCCGGCCGTCGGCCCCCAGCGCCGACAGCAACTGCAGATCGAGCTGATCGAAGGTGTGGGATTCCTTCTGCATCGCACCCTTCCTTGTCGGATTCCGGCGATCGGGCAGCGGTTTCCGCTGTGATCGGCCGTCGACTGCCCATCGTACGGAGGTATACGCATCCATCGCACAGGGGAGTTGAAGCATGCGTACATGGGGGCCGCTCACGGCGGTGTGCCTGGGCACGTTCATGTTGTTGCTGGACGTGACGATCGTGGTCGTCGCGCTGCCCGACATGGCACGAGCGCTGCACGCGTCGCTGAGCGATCTGCAGTGGGTGGTCGACGGATACGCGCTCGCGCTGGCCGCGCTGCTGCTGGGGATTGGTGCCGCCGCCGACATTCTCGGGCGGCGCCGGGTGCATGTCGTGGGCGTGGTGCTGTTCGCTGCCGCGTCACTTCTGTGCGGGCTCGCATCCGGGCCCGGGACGCTGGTGGCCGCCCGCGCGCTGCAAGGGGTGGGCGCGGCCGCGATGTTCGCGACGACGCTCCCGCTGCTCGGCTCCGTCTATCAGGGCCGTCAGCGGTCGGCGGCGCTCGGTGTGTGGGGCGCGGTGAGCGGCGGCGCGGCAGCGGTCGGGCCGGTGCTCGGCGGGGTGCTCACCGAGGGGCCCGGATGGCGGTGGATCTTCTTTGTGAACCTGCCGGTGAGCGTGCTCTCGGTGTGGTTGACGCTGCGCGCGGTGCCGGAGTCGCGGGGGCCGCGCGGAATGAGGATCGACTGGGCGGGCACGGTGATGTTCGCGGGGTTCGCGGGCGGTACGACGTACGCGGTGGTGCGTGCCGGGGAGGACGGCTGGACCTCGTCGGTGACGCTGGGCGCCTTCGCGCTCGCGGCGCTGGCGCTGGTGTGCTTCGTGCTGGTGGAGCGCCGGGCGGCGCATCCGCTGCTGGATCCGTCGCTGCTGCGCAAGCCCGCGTTCGTGGGTGTGATGGCGGGGGCGCTGGCCTTCAACGGGGTGGCGTTCGGTGTGACGCCCTACCTTTCGATCTGGATGCAGACGCTGCTGGGGATGAGCCCGGTGCGCGGCGGGCTCACACTCTTGCCGCTGACGGTCGCCGCCATGGTGGTCGCGGTCCTGGTCGGCCGGCTGCTGCACGGGGTGCCGGCCCGGCTGACCATCGGCGGCGGGCTGCTGCTGATCGGCTCGGGTTCCTTCTGCCAGGCCGTGCTGGACGCGGGCTCCGGCTGGACCGCCCTGGTGCCGGGGCTGGTCCTGGTGGGGGTCGGCACCGGGTTCGTCAGCCCCACCGTCGCCGGGGCGGCGCTGGCCTCGGTGCCGCCGGAGCGGGCGGGCATGGCGGGCGGCGCGGTGAATACGGTCCGGCAACTGGGGTATGCGCTCGGGGTCGCCGTCTTCGGCACCGTAGTGACGTCCCGGATGCGGGACACGCTGCCGCAGGACGCGGCCCACACCCTTGCGGGTGGCGGCGCCGGGGCGCTGCGCGGCTCGTTCTCCGAGCACGCGCTGCGCACGGCCTTCGCCTCGGGCCTCGACACGGCGCTGGTGGTCGCGGGGGTCGCGGGGATGCTCGCGGGGGCGGTGGTGCTGGTCCTGGTGCGGTCGCCGCGGCCCGCAGTGACACAACCGGCGCCCGGGGCGCTGAAGGAGACGGCTGCGCGACAGGGCTGAGCGGCGGGGACGGTGGCGCACTCACCTGGCCGCCGCCCCCGGTGTTACTCTCCAGTAGGGCGTGGGGCTCCGTAATCGCGTCGTACAGATTCCGTGGAGATTACGGGCCCCGAACCTACTCGGCCGTAAGGAATTCTGTCCGCCCCTTCCCCTTGTGCGGGCATTTCCTCCGGCTGACCTGTGTATTTTGCGACGGATCCCGGGCGTTCCGCCCCTCTCCCGCCCGGCCGTGCGGTGGGGTAGCTTTCACGGCGCTGTGCGGAGCGCCACTAGGAGCGGGGATTGCGCGAGTTCACCAACCCTCCGTTGGCGTCGGCGCCGCCGGTGGGCGGCCTGGCCGATGTCGTCTTCGAGTATGCCCAGGAAGATCCGCTCCGTGTCGCCCTCGGCCGCAAGGACGAGGAGGACCGGTGGCGTGATGTGACCGCCGCCGAGTTCCGCGACGAGGTCCTGGCACTCGCCAAGGGTCTGCTGGCGGAAGGGATCCGGTTCGGGGACCGGGTCGCCATCATGTGCCGTACACGATACGAGTGGACGCTCTTCGACTATGCGTTGTGGACGATCGGCGCCCAGGTGGTGCCCGTCTACCCCACCTCGTCGGCCGAGCAGGTCTTCTGGATGCTGCACGACGCACAGGTGTCGGCCGCGATGGTGGAGCACGAGGACCACGCGATGACGATCGCCACGGTCATCGACCGGCTGCCGCAGCTGCACCGGCTCTGGCAGCTCGACGTGGGCGCGGTCCAGTATCTGTACGACGCGGGCGCGCACATCGAGGACGATGTGGTGCACCGGCACCGGCAGGCCGTCACCCCGGACTCGATCGCGACGATCATCTACACCTCGGGCACCACCGGCCGTCCCAAGGGCTGTGTCCTCTCGCACGGCAACTTCATGTACGAGGCCGAGACGGTCATCGAGCGCTGGGAACCGGTCTTCCACTCCAAGAAGGGCGACGAGGCGGCCACCCTGCTCTTTCTGCCGCTGGCCCATGTCTTCGGGCGTATGGTGCAGGTCGCGGCCATCCGCGGCCGGGTCAAGTTCGGCCACCAGCCCCAGTTGAACGCGGCGGCGCTGCTGCCCGATCTGGCCGCGTTCAGGCCGACGTTCTTCCTTGCTGTGCCATACATCTTCGAGAAGGTGTTCAATGCCGCGCGCCGCAAGGCCGAGAAGGAGGGCCGTTCCGGTCCCTTCGAGAAGGCGGTGGAGGTCGCCGTCAAGTACGCGGACGCGATCGAGGCGAAGGCGTGGGGCATCGGCCCCGGCCCGTCCGCGAGCCTGCGCATGCAGCACCAGTTCTTCGACAAGGTCGTGTATGCCAAGATCCGCGCGGCCATGGGCGGCCGGGTGCGGCACGCGATGTCCGGCGGCTCGGCGATGGACCGGCGGCTCGGACTGTTCTTCGCGGGCGCCGGCGTACAGATCTACGAGGGGTACGGGCTGACGGAGTCCACGGCGGCCGCGACCGCGAACCCGCCCGAGCGCACGCGGTACGGCACGGTCGGCCAGGCGATCCCCGGCACGACGGTGCACATCGCGGACGACGGCGAGATCTGGCTGCACGGCAGGAACGTCTTCCAGGGCTACCTCAACAACCCCAAGGCCACCGACGAGGCCCTGCACGACGGCTGGCTCGCCACCGGCGACCTGGGCTCCCTCGACGAGGACGGCTACCTCACCATCACGGGCCGCAAGAAGGAGATCCTGGTGACCTCCGGCGGCAAGAGCGTCTCGCCGGGGCTGCTGGAGGAGCGGGTCCGGGACCATCCGCTGGTCGCGCAGTGCATTGTCGTCGGCAACGACCGCCCGTACGTGGCCGCGCTGGTCACCCTCGACTCCGAGGCCGTGGAGCACTGGCTGCAGATGCGCGGCAAGCCGCAGTTGGCCCCGGCCGAGCTGGTGCGCGACCCCGATCTGGAGACGGAGGTGCGCCGCGCGGTGGTCGCCGCGAACACCCTGGTCTCGCAGGCCGAGTCGATCCGCACCTTCCGCATCCTCGCCCACCAGTTCACCGAGGAGCACGGCCTGCTCACTCCGTCGCTGAAGCTGAAGCGCAAGGCGATCGAGAACGCGTACGCGAACGAAGTGGAGGCGCTGTACCGGGCGTGAGTCCGGCACAGCGCCCCCGCACGGGCGGCTAGTTGATCGTCACACGGAAGATCTTGTCGGATCCGTCCGCCGCACCTCCGTTGTTGTCACAGTTCGTCGTGGACAGCCACAGCTGGTCGGCCCCCGGCACCTTGGTGACCGTGCGCAGCCGGCCGTAAGTGCCGACGTAGTACGCGGTCGGCGTGCCCACGCTCTCGTTGTCGCCGTTGATCGGGATCCGCCACAGTCTCTCGCCTCGCAGCGAGGCCATGTAGACGACGTTGCGGACGATGGCGATTCCGCTCGGAGAGGCCTCGGAGACGTTCCAGGTGGCCTTGGGGTTGGTCATCCCGGCGACGTTGCAACTGCCCTCACAGGTCGGCCAGCCGTAGTTGGCGCCGGGCTTGATGAGGTTCAGCTCGTCCTTGGAACTGTTGCCGAACTCCGCCTCCCACAGGCGGCCGCTGCGGTCGAAGGCAAGGCCCTGCGGGTTGCGGTGCCCGTAGCTGTAGACGTAGTTGCCGAACGGGTTTCCGGGGGCCGGCTTGCCGTCCGTCGTCATGCGCAGGATCTTGCCGTTCAGCGAGTTCTTGTCCTGGGCGAGTTCGGGGGTCTGGGCCTCGCCGGTCGACACGTACAGATAACCGTCGGGGCCGAAGGCGAGCCGCCCCCCGTTGTGGTAGCGGTTCTTCTTGATGCCCTGGAGCAGAACCGTGTAGTTGCTCAGCGCGCTGCCGTTGTACGTCATGCGCACCACCCGGTTGCCCTCGGACGCGGTGTGCATGAAGTACACGTAGTGGTCGGTCTCCCACTTGGGGTCGACGGCAACGCCCAGCAGACCGCCCTCTCCGTTGGTCGTGACGGCATTGGGCACGGTGCCGACCTGGGTCTTCGTGCCGTCCTTCGTCACCTTCCAGACCCGGAAGTCGTCCCGTTCGGTGACCAGGGCCGACTGCCCGTCCGGCATCCAGTAGGTGCCCCACGGGATGGTCCAGCCGGTGGAGAGCGTGGTGATCGACGACGGCACCCCGCCGTCACCGGCGCACGCCTTGGTCGTGAAACTGACGGTGTTGCTCTGTTCGGACACATTGCCCGCCGCGTCCCGCGCCACCACGTTCAGCGTGTACGGGCTGTTGCAGGCGAGCCCGGTCAGTGTGGTCGACGTACCGGTGACGGACTTGTAGACGGTGGTGTCACTGCGGACGTCGTAGCCGGCGACCGCCCGGTCGTCGGTGGAGGCGCCCCAGCTCAGGTCCACGCTGTTCGCGGTGACGTTGGTGGCGCCGAGCGTGCCCGGCTCGGTGGGCGGGGTGGTGTCGGAGCTTGGCTTGGTCGTGCAGTCGACGACGGGGCCGGCCTGTGAGGTGTTGCCGGCCGCGTCGCGGGCGATGACGGTCAGGTTGTAGGTGGTGTTGGGGCTCAGCCCGGTGAGTGCCTTGGAGGTGGCGCTGCCCGCGGCCTCGCTCAGCTTGTTGCCGTGCTCGTAGATGTCGTACGCCGCCACGCCGACGTTGTCCGTCGAGGCGCCCCAGGACAGGGTCAGCCCGTCCTCGGTGACCGCCGAGCAGCTCGGCTGTCCCGGGCGGGTCGGGGCCTGGGTGTCGGCGGCGGTGCCCACGCTGATCCGGTCGAGGTTGGGTCCGCCGTTGGCCGTGGTGGCGGTCGCACGGATCTTGTTGGTGCCCGCGGACAGTGGCACGTTCACGGTCCTGGTCGCCCAGGTGTTCCAGTCCGCCGTCGCCGGGAAGGAGACGCCGGACGCCACGACCGTTCCGCCCACGGAGATGTCCATGGGCCGGTCGGTGGAGGTCCCGTTGGCGTACCGGAGGGCGACCGACGATGTGCCCGCCGAGGCCGCGCTCACGGTGAACTCGATATAGGAACCCTTGACGTTGGTGTAGTCGACGAAGCCGGTGCCCGTGTAGCCGGTGTGGTTGGTGGCCACCGTGCCCTGGGAGATGGTGGCGTCCTCGGCCTGGTAGTCGGTCGCCGCGTAGGCGCTGGTGTGACCCAGTCCCACGAGTGGCAGCGCGAGGGCCAGGGAGAGGCACCACGGCAGAGCTCTTTTCGGTTTCATGGTCGTCCCCTCAGCCCGTGTACCGGGCGAAGACCTTGAGGTAGTCGTACGGCTGCTGCGTCACGCCGCTGCAGGCGTCACCGTCGGAGCCGGATGCGCAGGCCCGGTCGCGGTTGACGGACCAGTAGGTCAGGCGCGCGATGTGGTGCTGCTGGGCGTAGGCGAGCATGGTCTTGAAGTCCGCCACGCGGACCCGTTCACCCGAGTCGTCGGTCCTGCCGTTCATCGACGACAGCCCGATATGGGCGTAGGCCGCCGAATCGCTGTATCCGTAGGCGGACTTGACCCGTGCCTTCAGCCCCTCCATGGCCTGCGTGGTGAGCGCGCCCATGTTCGTCGTGCCGCCGCCGAAGTCGAACGGCATGATGCACCAGACGTCGTTCGCCAGGCCGGAGGCGGCGCCGCGCTTGATCATGTCGACTCCGGTGGAGTCGGGGCCGTCGGTCGTCGTGCCGAAGGTGATGACGGTCTTCAGGCCCGCGTTGTCAGCCTTGACGATCTTCAACGCGTCGATCACCCGTTGCCGGACGGTCGCGTTCGACCACTCGGTGTTCTCGATGTCGATGTCGAGGGCCTTGAGTCCGTACGCGCTGATCACCTTCTGGTACGCCGCTGCCAGCGCCGGAGCGCTGGAGCACTTCTCCCCGAGCTTGGCGCCGCTCCAGCCGCCCACGGAGACCATCACATCACCGCCGGCCGCCCGGATCGCATTGATCTTGGCCTGGTCGTTGCCGCCGGTCAGCGGGCGCGTGCCGTCCCACTTCGGGTTGCAGGAGCCGTCGGAGAGGATGAAGGCGAGCGTGAACCACTTGACGCCGGTCGCCGACATCACCGACGTGGGGTTCTGCGGGTTGCCCCAGCCGAGGTACTCGTACGGGGCCACGGCCATCCCCGGGGAGGCGGCGGCCGCCTTCAGCGAGCTCATCGGCTTCACCCGGATCAGCCATGTCTCTCCCGGCCGCAGCCTCGCACTGTACGAGCCCGCGATCACGCCCTTGTGGGAGCCGGACCACAGGTCGGTGACGTCACCCGAGCCGGAGAAGCCGACCTGCGACCAGTCGACGCCGACCGTGGCGGTGCCGGACGTGCCGGTGTTGAAGAGCGCGACGACGTACTGACCGTCGCTCTCCTTCTTGCTCCAGACCTGCTTGACGCCACTGTTCACGATCCGCTTGGCGGCGGCGCCGTCCTGGTCGACGCCGATGAGCCGGTCGTTGGTCAGCATCGCCTTGTCGACGGGGTCGAGGCTGGTGAGGTCCGTGCCGAGGAGCAGGGGCGCCGCCGCCATCGCCCACAGGGTGAAGTGCGAGCGCCGCTGGTCGGCGGTCAGGCCGGCCCGGTCGCCGTTGCCGATCTCCAGCGAGTCCAGGTCGTTCCATCCGCCCGGACCGGCGTACGGCTGCCAGGAGGCCGCCGAGTTGAAGCGGGCGGAGACATGCGACCAGTCGGTGAGCGGATAGCCGCTGCCATTGGCGCCCGGTCCGCAGTAGCACTCGACGTCGCCCTGGGTGCGCCAGCTGTTCGCCAACTGCCGCCAGGTGGAGGCGTTCGCGATGGGCAGGTTGTTGGAGAGCGCGAAGGTGACGGGCCGACCACTGGCGCTCAGCGCCTTGTTCCAGGCCTGCACATCGGGGATGTCCGTGCTGCCCACGCCGTCGATCTTCAGGTAGTCGACGCCCCAGGAAGCGAACTGCTTCGCCCAGGAGTCGACGAACTCCTGCGCGCCCGGTTTGCCGTAGTCGATGGCGTACATGTTCTTGCAGTTGTAGTTCTTCTCGGTCTTCGAGGTGTCCGCGATGTCCTTGGCGTGGTACGAGGTCCCCTCGACGGGGGTGTTCCTGGTGACCGCGTTCTTGGCGATCCCCGGGGTGACGTAGAAGCCGAACTTCAGTCCCCTGGCGTGGATGTAGTCGGCCAGCGCCTTGATGCCGGACGGGAACTTGGCGGTGTCGACGGCCCAGCGGCCGTATGAGTCGACGACGAATCCGCCCGAGTCGCACTTCTGCCAGAAGTCGTCGAGGTTGACGTACACGAACCCGTGGTCCTTGAGCCCACTCGCCACCAGCGCGTCCGCCTGTGCCTTGATCTTCGCCTCGGTGGGCCATCTGCGCACAAAGCTCCAGCTGCTCCAGCCCATGGCGGGGCGGAGCGATTGGCCGTTGTCCGAGTACGTCGTCACGGCCGCTGCCGGGGTTGCGTACGACGTGCCGATCCAGGCCTCGTCGATGCGCAGCCGCTTGTATCGGGTGGTGTCGGTCGACGCGGCCCAGGTGGTGTCGACCTCCAGGCGTACATATCGGGCGTCGGCGGCGATGAGGTCGATGCCCTGGACGCCGCGGCGGCTCGGCAACTGGCCGGTCTTCACGGCGCTCCCCCAGGTCGACCCGTCGTTGCTCAGGAACACCTTGTAGTCCTTGATACGGGCGGACTGCTCGGTGTCGGAGCGGGCGTAGGCGACGGAGTCCTCGCGCTGGTTGAGCCCGATGTACTGCACCTTCTTCGCCGACCCGAGGTCGAAGGTGAGGCTGACCGGCAGGGTCTTGTTGTTGTCCCAGTAGGTGAGGTAGCTGCCGTCCCCTGCGGACGGGGCCGCGTGACCGCTCGCCGAGGCGCTCGCGCTCACGGTGACGCCGGAGAGGATCCCCTGCCGTCCGGCCGTGGTGACCTTGAAGACGGTGTCGTACGGGTCCCAGCCGCCGAGGCCGTTCAGGGTGAGCACCCCGCCGGACTGCGACCACGAAACCGCCGCGCCCGAACGGAGGTTGGTGACGGACGCGATCCGGTAGCCGTTGTCGCGGATGCGCAGGGTGGTCGTGGACGGCGGCGTCAGGACGTGGACGTACTGGAGGTCGGGGTCCGTCCTGCTGATCGTCGTCACCCCGTGCGCACCGTCGTTCCAGAAGCCGGGCTTGAGGCCGCCGTACATGTAGCCGCCGCCCTCGGTGCCGTGCAGGGACTCCCAGATCGGGTCGAGATAGGAGTCGGCGAAGGTGTTGAAGGCGGCCTGGTTGGCCGGGAACTTCCCGTTGACCTGGGCGGTCTCGGCCATCAGAGCCTTTACGGACGAGCCCGCGTTGGTGATGAGCCGGCCGAGGGTGAGCGCCTTGTCGACGGAGGGGTTGGAACCGTCGTACCACCAGGCGCCGCTCGTCGGGAGCTTGAAGTCCGCTTCCGTCAGCCGGGGTTGGGCCGTGTAGACGGCCTGCGGGTAGTCGTACGCGGGTGTCATTCCGGCCTTCTGCTCATTGCTGATCATGTCCATGATCGGCGTGTCTTCGTTGTTGTTGCTGAGCGTGTAGTTCGGGCGCTTCTGGTAGATCTGCGCATAGAGGTTGTGGCTCTCCCAGTACGCGTTGTCGTTGTCGATCCAGAAGCCGCCGAGGTCCGGATAGCGGTCCATGACCTCGAAGAAGTTGTCGTAGCTGAACCGGCCGAAGCCGTCGCGGGTGGACAGGTCGACGGTCTTGCCCTCGTACGCGGAGTACGCGGCCGAGTCGAGCCACTCATGGCCGCCCTCGTTGTGCCACTGGGGGTCGTCGGTCATATAGAGGATGACCTTCATGCCCTTGGCCTTGGCGGCGCTGATCAGCTCGCCGAGGAAGTCCCGCTTGGTGGAGCAGCTGCCCGGGATCTTCGAGGGCCAGGGGCGGGCGTAGCCGAGACGGCTGTGAAAGGTGGCGAGGACCAGGTACTGGGTGTGCAGCTTCCGGGCCTCGTTCACCCAGTAGCCGGGGCTCCAGCCGCCGCTGGTGACGTCGTTCTCCCAGGCGGTGCAGCTGGTGTGGGCGGGAGCGGTGCGCAGTCCCCAGTGCAGGAACAGCCCGCCGACGGAGCCGCGCAGGAAGTCCTGGCGGGGGTTCTCGAGATCCAGTGGCCTCACCGGCGCCGTACCGCAGTTCTCCGTGGACCCGGTGCCGGCCACCCGCAGCGCACCGCCGGAGCTGTTGTGGCTGTCCGCCAGGCAGTAGCCGGTGACGTCCTGGAACCCGATGTCGTGCGGGGCGTTGCTGCCGCGCTGGGCCGTGAAACGGGTGAGCCGGATACCGCTCGCCGCGTTCGCGATCATGGCCGGACGGCCGTCGTCGGCGGTGAACTTCACCGAGCTGTCCGTGAACGTGACGTTGTCCGCGTTGTGCAGGTACCAGCCGTACGCCGGCCGGGTGCCGATGCTGTTCGGGTTGTAGTCGGTGGCCTTGTTACCGGGAACGCCGGTGGACATCGTGCCGTTGCCCCCGGGCACGGTGATGTTGACGTCGGTGAAGCTGACGCCGCTGATGCGGTGGCCGCTCTCGCCCCACAGGGTCGGGCTGAAGGAGGGGCTGTTGCCGGTGGCCGTGATGTTGTCGTAGGTGACGTCGCTGATCGCCCCGACGCCCGGACTGTTGCCGCATCGCCTGCGGGTGCCGATCTTCTCCATGATCGGCGAGTGGACGTCCCTCATGGTGATGTCGCGGTAGTGGACGTCGGAGATCTTCGAGCCGTCCATGGAAACCATGCCGAGTCCGGACTTGTTCGCGCCCTCGATACGGATCTTCTCGAACTGGTAGTCGGAGAAGTCACCGCAGGTCTCGGAGCCGAACATCAGGGCGTTGCAGCAGACCGCCGAGAGGGTCGAGTCGCTCACCCGCACATGGCCGTTGGGGAGCTTGGCGCCGAGCGCGTAATCGCTCTTGAAGACGAGCGCGTCGTCATTGGCCCTGATGTTCGCGTTGGTGATCGTGACGTTGGTCGTGCTGATGACGTTCCAGCCGTCGCGGTCGCTCGCGGTGTCGATGGTGAGGTGGTCGGAGGTGACGTTCCTGCAGCCGTTGACGATCGCGGCGAAGTGGCCGCCGCGGCGCAGCGTGAGGCCGTCGCCGATGCGCAGTCCGTCGCAGCGCGTCAGCGAAATGATCTTGTCGGCCTCGCCGGACTTGGGATTGCCGGTGATCAGGTTGCCCATGCCGTCTATGACACCGCCGCCGACGAAGCCGATGTTCGTCAGCCGGTCGCCGTAGATCATCGCGTTGTGGAAGTGGCTGTGCCCGTAGTCCTGGTAGGCGTCGTACGGGTTGCTCTCGGGCGGGTCGTAGGTGTCCGCACCGGAGCCCTGGATCGTGGCGCCCGTGTCGACCTGGAGCGTCACGTTGCTCTTCATGTGGATGGTGTTCTTGGACTTGTACTTGCCGGCCGGGAAGCGGACGGTCCCGCCGCCCGCCGTGTTCGCCGCCGTGATGGCCTTGTTGATGGCGGGGGTGTCGTTGGCGGAGCCGTCACCCTTGGCCCCGTAGTCACGTATGTCGTAGACGGTGACGCGGGGCGTGGGCCGCGAGGCCGCGAGAGCCGAGGGATGGGACAGTCCGAGGACGACGGCGAGCACGGCGATCACGATCGCCGCAGCCCGTCTCACGGGAACGGTGGGGGGTCGCATATGACGGTTCCTCACACGAGCTGGTAGCCGCGCAGATTGGTGAGCAGGAGATAGGTGTCCTGCAGGGATCCGGAGGTGTCGCCCAGGGAGCGGTAGATGCCCCACTTGGGCCGCACACGGTCGGCGAGGAAGGTGTCGACACCCGTCCTCGACTTGTCGATGACCGTCGTCGAGCCGCTCTTGAGGGTCCACCGGACCGAGCCCGCCGTGCCGTTGCCGACCTTGATCTGGAAGTCGACGTCGGTCCAGTTGTTGTGCAGCGGCTCGAGGTCCGTGCGGCCGACCAGGATGTCGTCGATCGCCAGCCTCAGCTCGATGGTCTGTACGCGGTTCACGCGCCGCAGCGACTGCACGACGATCGGCGAGGTGCCGTTGCCCGGCTGCTTCAGCTGCATGATGTGCGTGAAGGTCGTGGTCGCCTTGAGCGAGCCGGGGATGTACATGGAGTAGGTGACCCGCCAGGTTTGGCCCTCGGTCCACTTGAGGTAGCTGCTGCTGCCCGTGCGCAGCCCGGTGACCTCCTGACGCTGCCGGTCGGTCGATGTGTCGCGGTCGACCATGTGCATGTTGAAGCGCCAGTTGTTGCCGGTGGCGAAGATGTGCGGGTGTCCCGCCGGGTGCGAGTTCGCGCGGTCGTCCTCGACGGTCTCGAAGGCGCCGAGGCCGTCGCCGCTCGCCGACGGGGACCACTTCTGCTGCCAGGATGCGGCCCGTGCGGCAGTCGCCGGAAGGCCGACGGCCGCGGCGGCCGAGCCGCCGAGAGCCGCGCCGAGCAGGGTTCTTCTGGTGGGGCTCATGACTGTTCACCTCGTCTCGAAGGGGAGTGACGTCCGGATACGTGGACCGTGCGGAGCTGCTCGTTCATGATCAAAAAGGCGCCCAGGCCGTGGAAGTCGTTGGTGGCCCGGGTGCGAGCGACGTAGTACGCGTAGTCCCCGACGTTGGTGCCTACGGAGATGTCGGCGAGGTTGGTGCGCCCGTCGGGGCCGACGGAGAGTTTCGCGAGGACGCCCTCGTAGCCGCGCTGCGCGACCTGTGCGTAGTGCGGGTCGAGACAGCCCTGCTGGACGCCTCGCGAGAGGGCGTAGGTGAACATGCTGGAGCAGGAGGTCTCGGTCCAGTTGTCGGCGCGGTCGCCCTTGTCGATCACCTGGAACCAGCGGCCGGTCGCCGGGTCCTGGTACTTCTCGAGGCCGGCCGCCAGCTTCCGGAAGATGGACAGGAGCTGGGGCCTGCGCGGATGGTTGGCAGGGATGGCGTCCAGCACGTCGGTGACGGCCATCGCGTACCAGCCGACCGCCCGGCACCAGTGCTCGGGCGCGAGGCCGGTCCCCCGATCCGCCCAGCTCGCCGTCCTCGACTCGTCGTAGGCGTGCCTCAGCAGACCGTTCGCGACCTGCAGATGGCTGCCGTACACGGACAACTGCTCTGCCGCCTCGTCGTTCGTGTACGTCGCGTCCCCGAATTCCTTGCCGTATTCGACGAGGAACGGGTTCACCATGTAGACGCCGTCCGACCAGAGTTGGTGTGCGCGGCTGCTCGTGTCGGCGTGCCAGAAGCCGCCGTCGGAGGTCCTGGGGTAGGTGTTCAGCCGGTCGCGGATCTTCCGGGCCGCCTTGCGGTAGCGGTCCTGGCCGGTCTCGTGGTGCAGGATGACCAGCAGCCGGCCGGCCTGCATGCTGTCGAGGCTGTTGAAGCTCTGGTCGATCGAGCCGTCGCGCTTCACGAAGCGGTCGACATAGCTCTTGATGTACGAGAGCAAGCGGGCGTCGTGCGTGCGCCGGTAGGTGAGGTACTGACCGTAGAGGTAGAGGCCGACCGGGTAGGACCAGCCGCCGATCGTGCTCGGCGTGTAGCGGGCCATGGTCGAGTCGACGACGGCGACCGACCAGTCGGGGGCGGCGGCAGGTCTGGTTGCGGGCGTCGGTACGGCAGCGGCGGCCGGCACGGTCGCGGCCGCCCCGGTCAGCGTGGCCGTGGCGAGCGCGCCCGCCGTCAGCGCGGCCCGCAGGGGTCGTCTCATGTTCCTTCCTCTCGGTAGGCGCGGTAGGCGTAGGCGAGCGCGCCGCGCGGCTCGGCGGCCCGGTCGACGAGGTCGCGTACGAGGTGGTGGTCGGGGGCATGGCGGCAGGCCGGGTCGGTGCGGGCCGCATCGCCGGTGAGGGCGTACGCCTGGCAGCGGCAGCCGCCGTGGTCGACGGTCCGCAGGGCGCAGGTGCGGCACGGGTCGCGCATCCAGGTCTCGCCCCGGTAGGCGTTGAAGGTCTTGGACGTCCGCCAGATCCGGGCCAGGGGCTGCTGCCGGACGTTGGGTGCGTCGAGGCCCGGGAGCGAGGCGGCGGCCGGGCAGGGCAGGACCGTGCCGTCGGGGGCGACCGTGAGCGAGACCGCGCCCCAGCCGCCCATGCACGGTTTCGCCGTGCCGTCGAGGTGGTCGGGGGCGACCCAGACCAACTCGACTTTCCCGGCGAGCTGTTCGCGTCGGTGGGCCAGTGTGCGGCGGGCGCGCTCGACCTGCTCGCGGGTGGGCAGCAGGGCGCCGCGGTTGCGCAGCGCCCAGCCGTAGAACTGGGTGTTGGCGAGCTCGACACGGTCCGCACCCCAGTCACGGCCGAGGTCGATCAGCTCGTCCAGGGCGTCGATGTTGGCGCGGTGCAGCACGATGTTCAGGCCGAACGGCAGCCCGGCCGTGCGGATCAGCCGGGCGGCGCGCTCCTTGGCCGTGAACGAGCGGGCGCCCGCGATGTGGTCGGAGGCGGTCGGGACGGCGTGCTGGACGGAGAGCTGGACACTGCGCAGCCCGGCGGCGGCCAGTTCGTTCAGACGCCGGTCGTGGAGTCCGACACCGCTGGTGACGAGCTGGGTGTAGAGGCCCGTCCCGGCGGCGGCCTCGACGATCGAGGCGAGATCGCGTCGCAGCAGCGGCTCGCCGCCCGACAGATGGGTCTGGACGACGCCCAGGTCAGCGGCCTGGCGGAAGACGTCGGCCCATTGCCCGGCGGTGAGTTCTGCTGACCGACTGATCAGTTCGACGGGGTTGGAGCAGTACGCGCAGTGGAGCGGACAGCCGTGGGTGAGTTCGGCCAGCAGTGCCCAGGGCGGGGGGACGGTCATAGGAGCCAGCCCTTCTTTCGCAACGCCGAGAGGAATTGCGGTACTTCGTCGGCGACCGGCGCGCCCGGGTACCGTTCGCCGAGCGCGGAGACGATCTCGTCGATCTCGCGGCTGCCGTCGCACAGCCGCAGGACGGCGCCGGCACTGCCGCGCAGTACGACGACGCGTTCGGGCACGAGCAGCAGATCGCCGCCCCGGACGCGGTCGTGACGGAGCATCACCGAGTGGTGGAGTGCGGGGCGCCAGGTCATGGCGTGCCCGGTGGGGGGCGGTCCACCGCGTCGAGGAGCGCCCACAGCACGTCGCACTTGAATGCGAGCGCGCCGAGCGCCCGCTCCTGCTCCGCACGGGTGCGGGCCCAGGTCAGCACGAGGGCGAGGGCCTCCTCGCCGTCGCGGCCGCCCTGCCCGACACGGGTGCGGAAGTAGGCGAGCCCGTCCGCATCGATCCACGGGTAGTGGCGTTCGAAGGCGGCGATGCGGGTGCGCATCAGATCCGGTGCCGACAGCTCGGTCAGCGATGCGGCGACCGCGTCGAGCGCCGGACGCAGCCGGCAGAAGTTGACATAGCCCTCGACCGCGAGCCGCACCCCGGGCAGCACCCGGGAGGCGTCCCACAGGTCGGCGCGGTCCAGGCCCGTTGCCTCGCCGAGCCGCAGCCAGCGTTCGATGCCTCCCTCTCCGCCGGCGGTGCCGTCGTGGTCGCGGATGCGGCGCAGCCAGGCCCGGCGCAGCGAGGGATCGTCGAACTTGGCGAGGATCAGGGCGTCCTTGACGGGGATGTGCCGCTGGTAGTGGAACCGGTTGGCGACCCAGCGGCGCAGCTCCCCGGGCGTCAACCGGCCTTGATGCATACGGATGTTGAAGGGGTGCCGGTGGTGGTAGCGCTCCTCCGCGAGGGTGCGCAGCCGCTCGGTGAACTCGGCGGTTCCCCAGGGGGCTGCGACACTGTCGTCGCGTACGGGTGTGGCGGTCATCGTGCGACCAGCGGTCGGCTAACGGTCGCCGAGTGCGTAGGCGGTGACCTCCAGAGCGGTCTCGACGACCACATATGCGGGGGCCTCCCAGACACTTTCCTCCGATGTTTCCCGAATACTCGGTTCCGGGTGGTGTGTCTCTCGCACCGTCTCGTTCATGTGTGCGTACCTGCTTTCCTGATGGGTGGGGGGTGAAAGGGCTCCATAGAGAGCCAGGCAGGTGGCATGTTCACATGCATGCACCGAGTTCATTGATGCGTTCGGCGCTGCGATACAGAGTTGCGGGATGACGCGACCCGGTCAATGGTCTGGACCGATAAGGTCGGATCCATTTCCGGCCAATCTGTGGTTCCTGTCGAGATTCCGAAGGGAAAGAGCCGGTCAGGAATGCATCACGGGTCGTGATCGTTGACGATGGGGGTACCACTGGACGACTGAATGAAGGATCGAGAGCTCGTGAGCAGCAAGGTCCCCCCGATCATCCTGAACAACGGCGTCGAGATGCCCCAGCTGGGCTTCGGCGTCTGGCAGGTGCCGGATGACGAGGCGGAGCGCGCCGTCGCCACCGCACTGGAGGCCGGGTATCGCAGCATCGACACAGCGGCGATCTACGGCAACGAAGAGGGTGTCGGCAAGGCGGTCGCCGCCTCCGCCCTCCCCCGCGAGGACCTCTTCATCACCACCAAGCTCTGGAACAGCGACCAGGGGTACGACAGCACGCTGCGCGCCTTCGACGTGTCGCTGGAGAAGCTCGGCCTGGAGTACGTGGATCTGTATCTGATCCACTGGCCGCTGCCGTCCCGGGACAAGTTCGTCGAGACGTACAAGGCCTTCGAGAAGATCCACGCGGACGGCCGGGCCAAGGCGATCGGAGTCTCGAACTTCCTTCTGGAGCACCTGGAGCGCCTGATCGCGCAGACGTCCGTCATACCGGCCGTCAACCAGATCGAGCTGCACCCCCATCTGCAGCAGCACGCGGCGCGCGAGTACCACGCGGAGCAGGGCATCCACACCGAGGCGTGGTCGCCGCTCGGCTCGGGCAAGGGCCTCCTGGAGGTCCCTGCGATCATCGCCATCGCCCAGAAGCACAATCGCACACCGGCCCAGATCGTGCTGCGCTGGCACCTCCAGCTCGGCAACATCGTGATCCCGAAGTCCGTGACCCCGTCCCGGATCAAGGAGAACATCCAGGTCTTCGACTTCTCGCTGGACGTCGAGGACATGGCGGCGATCAGCGCGCTGAACGAGGACCGCCGCATCGGCCCGGACCCGGCGACGTTCGAGATCGGCTGACACGGCCGCGGCGCGGCGGGCCGGCAGTTCGGGTCAGCCTCCGCCCGTGGCCGGTCCCCCGCCCAACTGGTCCGCCAGACAGGCCAGATACAGGGCCAGGGTGGTGCGGTGCTCGCGCAGCGGGCGGCCGGTGATCTGCTCGATCTTGTTCATCCGGTAGACGACGGTGTTGCGGTGGATGTGCAGCGCCGCGGACGCTCGTACGAGGTTGAAGCCGCTCTCGCACCAGGCGATGATCGTGTCGCGGAGCACCGGCCAGTCCGGCTGGACACGCAGGTCGGCTGCGGTGCGTTCGAGCAGACGGTTGCGGGCGGGCCGGCCCGCCTCCGCGAGGACCTGGTGGGCCCGCAGTTCGGTGATCAGGTACACGCTCGACCCGCCCGCCGGCCTGGCGGCCAGCCGCAGCGCGTCGCACGCGTCCTGATAGGAGTCGTGCAGACCGCCGACGGAGGCGGCCGGTTCGCCGATCCCCGCGCGGGCGGTCAGACCGTCCTGAGCGGCGATGACGTCCGTGACCCGGCGGCAGTCGGCGACCAGCGAGGACGTCCTGGTCCGACTACCGGTCCGACCTGCTCGACGCGCTCGGCCGCACTGTCTCCTACACGGCGGCCGGGTTCGCGGGCGCGGTGGTGCTCGGCCTGGCGGTGGCGCTGCTCAGGCTGAGCAGGGCGTGGCCGCTGCGCGCCGTCGCCGCCGTCTACACCGAGGTATTCAAGAACGTCCCGCTGCTGGCCATCATCTTCCTGACCTACTTCGGTCTGGCCTCGGCCGGGATCCGGCTGGACGTGTTCACCGCCGGCTGCCTCAGCCTGGTCGTCTTCTACGCCGCCTATCTGTCCGAGATCTTCCGCTCCGCGATCAGCGGGGTCCATGTGGGGCAGACGGAAGCGGGAGAGGCGCTGGGTCTGGGCAGGGCGGGCATCTTCGGCCACATCGTGCTGCCGCAGGCCGTCCGGCTGGCCCTGCCCGGCACCAACACCATGCTGGTCGACCTGCTCAAGTCCACCTCGCTGCTGGTCACGATCTCCGCCGCCGAGCTGATGTCCGAGGGGCGGCTGATCACCTCGGCCACCTTCCGGGCGCTGGAGGTCTATCTGGTCATCTCCGCGATCTACTTCGCCCTGTGCTATCCGCTCTCCCAGCTCCTCCTGCTGCTGGAGCGAAGGGTACGGGCGGGCGTCCCCCTTTCCCCGTGGCGGCGCCGGAGGGTGCGGGCCGCCCGTGAACTGCTCGCCGCCGACCTGGGGCGGACGACCGACCGGAAGGAGGCGACGGTATGACCGAGCCCGTCACCGCCGCGGATTCCACGGCGAAGAACACCGAGGGTTCCATGGCGAAGAACACCGCGCATTCCGCGGCGAAGGCCACCAAGGCTGCCGCGGCGAAGGCCACCGCGCCGGACGCCGGTGAAGCGGTCGTACGGATCGAGGGGCTCAGCAAGTCCTTCGACGGCCGGCTCGTGCTCGACGACGTCCATATGGAGGTCGGCCGGGGCCGTATCGTCAGCGTCATCGGTCAGAGCGGCGGTGGGAAGACCACCCTGATGCGCTGCGTGAACCTGCTGGAACGCCCGGACGCGGGCACGATCGAGGTGGCCGGGGAAGTGGTGCACACCGGCGGCCGCATGGTCTGCCGCGACCTGCCCCGGCTGCGCCGCACCGTCGGCATGGTCTTCCAGCGGTTCAATCTCTTCCCGCACCTGACGGCGGTGGAGAACGTCGTCCTCGCCCAGCGCAAGGCGGGCATCCCGGAGCAGGAGGCGCTGGAGCGGGCGGTCGCGCTGCTGCGCCGGGTCGGAGTGGCCCATCGCGGTCTCGCCCAGCCCGACCGGCTCTCCGGCGGTGAACAGCAACGCGTCGCCATCGCACGGGCGCTCGCCCTCAAGCCGGAGGTACTGCTCTTCGACGAACCCACCTCCTCCCTGGACCCGGAGGCCACGCGGGAGGTGCTGAGCGTGATGCGGGAACTCGCGGCGGACGGGATGACGATGCTGCTGGTGACCCACGAACTGCCCTTCGCCCGCGAGGTCTCCGACCACGTCGTCTTCGTCGACCGCGGCCGGATCGTGGAGGAGGGCGGGCCACGGGACGTCCTCGAGAACCCGGCACAGGCCCGCACCAGGGAGTTCCTCGCCTCGCACGGGTCGATGTCATGACCCGTGCGGCAGGCACGGCCGGCCCGGTCGGCGACGCCCCCGCGGTGGTCGTCGGCGGCGGGGTGGTGGGGCTGTGCACGGCGTACTACCTGGCCGCGGCGGGCCTGCCCGTCGAGGTCGTCGAACGGCGGGCGCTGGGCTCGGGGGTGTCCCGGGGCAACGCCGGATGGGTCTGTCTGAGTCATTCCACGCCCGTTCCCGCCCCGGGCGTGGTGCGCTACGCCCTGCGGTCGCTGGGGCGGCCCGATTCGCCGCTGTATCTGCGGCCCCTCCCGGATCCGGCGTTCGTACGGTGGCTGTGGCGGTTCTGGCGCAGCAGCACACCGGCCGTCTTCCGGCGCGGCTATGCGGCGATCGCCGAGCTGAACCGCGACACCTTCGACCTCTTCGACGGTCTGCGCGAGGCCGGGGTGACCACGACGCTGACGCGGCCCGGGATGGTGCACGCCTTTCTGTCACCGGCTGCGGCCCGTCATCATCTGGAGATCCAGCGGGAGATGGCGGACGGCCGCTACCCCCTGCCCGATGACGCCGTCACGGGCACCGAGGCCCATCTGCTGGACGACGCGCTGTCGCCCTCGGTGCGCGCGGCCTATCTCGTCGAGGGCGAGGGCGTGGTCGACCCGGAGGCATTTGCCCGCGGGCTCGGAGAGGCGCTCGCCGCCCTGGGGGTCAAGGTCCATGAGCAGGCGGAGGCCACCGGGTTCCGGACCGCCGGGGGACGCGTCACCGCGCTGCGCACCGCCCAGGGCGAGATTCCCTGCTCGGCCGTCGTCATCGCGGCCGGCATGCGCTCCTCGCATCTGCTGGCCTCGCTGGGACATCCCCTGCCCCTGCAGGCGGGCAAGGGCTACAGCTTCTCGGTGGACCTGGATCCGGCGCCCCGGCACACGCTGTACTTCGGCGAACGCAGGGCCGTCGCCTCACCGATCGGCGGCACCACGCGGATCGGCGGGACGATGGAACTGAGCGGCAACAACAACCGCCTCGACTGGCGCCGTATCGTCGCCGTCGCCCTGGCGAGCAGGCACTATCTGGGCCGCTGGTTCGACGATCCGGACGACCTCGTCGCCCTGATCCGCGATCCCTGGGTCGGAGGGCGGCCGTTTCTCCCGGACGGGCTTCCTGTGATCGACCGTGTCCCCGGCCACGACAACGCCTTCGCGGCCACGGGTCACGGCATGCTCGGGGTCACGCTGGGCCCGGTCACCGGGAAAGGGCTGGCGCAGTACGTCCTCACCGGCCGGCGCCCCGAGTCCCTGGCCCCGTTCCGCTTCGACCGGCCCGGCCACCAGGGCCTGCCTTCGGATCAGCTGGCGACCCCCATGACCCCGCTCGGGTGGGCCGCAAGGCACCGTCCCCATCGGCCAACCTGATCCGAAGGACTGGCCCCAGCCGGGGCCGACGGCCCGGCCGCCTTCCGTGCGGCCGGGCCGTCGTCGTGTCCGGCGCCGCTCGCGCACCACAGTTCGGTCAAAGTTCCCCGGCACACTCCGGCTTCCCGTCGCCCCTGCGCCCACGGTGAGCTGCCGGTTCCTGGTCCGGACCAGGAGACCGCTCAATTCACCCTGCCCTCAGGGGGTTGACGTGGTCATGCAAGCGGGTCCACCTTGTACGCCACTCGGTAAGGAAACTTTCCTAACAGAAGGGTCTCCCCACAGTGCGTACTCGAACACTGACCCTCGCCGCGGCCACCGGCGCCGCACTCCTCGCCACCGCGGCGCTCCCCGCGAACGCCTCGGGAGCGGCCACTCCCAGGTCCGCCCAGGAGGGCTCGGTCAGCGCGGCCGACCTGCTCGCCAAGGTGACGTCCTGTTCGCAGATATCGAACGGCAAGTACAAGACCGACGACGAGACCTCGGCCACCATCCCCGTGTGCGGCAAGAACGGCGCGGTGTTCTGGAAGGCCGACATGGACGTCGACTGCGACGGCCAGGTCACCAGCAAGTGCAACGGCGACACCGACCCGTGGTTCCAGGACGACACCGCGTTCCACCAGTCCAACGGCAAGCCGCTGCGCGCCGACTCGCTCCCGTACGTGGTCGTGCCCAGCGCCAGCAGCATCTGGAAGTACTCCAGCTCGGGCATCAAGGGCGGCGGCGTGGTCGCCGTCATCTACAACAACAAGGTCGAGTACGCGGTCGTGGGCGACACGGGACCGACGAAGATCATCGGCGAGGCCTCCTACGCCACCGCGAAGGCGCTCGGCATCGACCCCGACCCGGCGACCGGCGGAGCGGACTCGGGCGTGACGTACATCCTGTTCAAGAACTCGCAGGTGTCGCCGATCGAGAGCCACAGCGCGGCGGTGTCGCTCGGTCAGTCGCTGGCCAAGCAGTTCATCCAGAGCAACTGAGCGGGGAGGGAGGAGCGCCCGGTACCGCGCCGGCGTCGCGCGGTACCGGGCACCAGGCGTACGTCAGTTGGGCTGCCCGATCGGCCGTACGACCACGGTGTTGACGTCGACGCCCGCCGGCTGCCGGATCGCCCAGACGACGGAGTCGGCGAGCTGGTCGGCGGTGAGGAGATGGCCGGGCGGGAGGCTGCCGTAGCTGTCCCAGAACGGGGTCTCCACACGACCGGGCGCGATCAGGGTCACGCCCACACCCCACTCGGTGACCTGGCGGCGGGTGTTCTCTGCGAGCCCGGTGACGGCCCACTTGGTCGCCCCGTAGATGTTGCCGGGCCCGTGCACGAACCCGGCGACACTGCCGAGCAGCACGATCCGGCCCCTGGTCTCCTTGAGGGCGTCGATGGAAGCCCTGATGAGCAGTGCGGGACCGAGCACGTTGGTCAGCACCATCTCGGTCCATCCGGCCGGATCACCCTCGGCAACGGTGTCATGGGTGGCGAACCCGGCGTTGGCGACGACGGTGTCGAGCCGCCCGAACTCCTTCAGTGTGGTGTCGACGGCGGCTTGCACCTGGTCGTACTCGGCCGCGCTCCCCGCGAGTGTCAACAGGCCCTCGGGGTCGCCGAGTTCGCGGGCGAAGTCGCGCAAACGCCGCTCACCCCGCCCGGTGACGGCCACCCGGTGCCCGGAGTCGAGCAACTGGCGCGCGACGGCGGCGCCGATTCCACTGCCGCCGCCGGTGATGAGTGCGACCGGAGAGTCGGTCATGGTTACCCCCTGCGTTTCGGTGAACACCGCGGAGTCCATCACTTGGAGCACTCTCGAAGTCAAGGACCGCGAGGTCCCGCATCAGACGGGTCGGACGGCCGTGTACACGGTGTGCGCCTTCAGCACGAACACGTCCTTCCGGCGGTGCACGCTCGCCTCGTCCTCTGGGTCGAGGAGCCGGTCGAGGGTGGCACGGTCCTCGGGGTCGAGGCCGTCCGCGAGCGCGTCGCGGAGCCAGGTCAGGGAGTTGACGACGTAGGCGCGCGCCCGGTCCGTGACCGGTGCGGGCAGGTCCAGCAGGAAACTGCGCGTGCCGGTGTGCTTCAGGCCCGCCGCGGTCAGCAGCGCCGGCCAGTCCTCGGCCTCGGCGACGGAGCCCGGCAGCTCGGCCCGCATCCGCGCGAACCACTCCGCCTCCACCGCGTCGATCCGTGCCTGCAGGCCCGGGCGCCCGATCCCGATCTCGCGGGGCAGGAACCGTGCGGGCAGGCCGCCCTCCAGCAGGGCCAGGGTGCCGCCCGGCGCCAGCCGCCCGGCGAACGCGGCGAGAGCGGCCCGCTGGTCACCGAGGTGGTGCAGGCTGTTGCTCGCCCACAGCAGGTCGGCCGGATAGTCCAATTCACCGAGGGCTCCTGGGAGTTCCCCGGCGACCGTGCCGAAACGGTCGGCGAATCCGAGACGTGCGGCCCGGGCGCGGGCCCGCTCCAGCAGCGGCTCGGAGCCGTCCACGGCGACGACCCGCGCGCCCGGGAAGGCCTCGGCGAACAGACAGGAGACAACACCCGGCCCACTGCCCGTGTCGACGATCAGGCCGGGCTCGGTCACCTCCTGCCCCAGCCAGGCCATGACCCGCTCGTACAGAGGCGTGAACAGCTCCGCCTGGGCCTCCAGCTTGGGGGCCATCGCGGCCCAGTCGATGTCGTCGTGGGCATGGTGCCCCTTGTGGTCGTGGTGTCCCTGGTGGTCATGGTGTCCCTGGTGGTCGCGGTGCCCCTGGTGGTCGCGGTGCCCCTGGTGATCGTGGTGGTCATGCGCCATGGTGATCAGCCTCTCTTCTCGGTGCCGCAAGCCTGCGCCCACGCACCGCGACGGGGCCAGTTCTGTTGCCGAGGCGGCAAAAAATGAGGTGCAGCACGGTCAGCCGGTCGCCGAAGATGAGCGCATGGACGACGAGTTGGTGGAGCGCTTCCTCGAGGACGGGTTCGTGAAGATCGAGGGCGCCTTTCCACCGCGCGTCGCCGAGGACTGCGCACGGCTGCTGTGGCAGGAGACGGGGTACGACCCGGAGGATTCCAGCACCTGGAAGGACCCGGTGGTGTGGGTCGGTGACATGGCCCAGGGACCGTTCGCCGCCGCGGTCAACTCCCCGGTCCTGCATGATGCGTTCGACCAGCTGGTCGGCGCGAACCGCTGGGCTCCGCGGTACTCCCTGGGCAGCTTTCCGCTGCGGTTCCCGCACCAGGAGGGGCCGGACGACGCGGGGTGGCACATCGAGGGGAGCTATCTGCCGGAGGGCGTGGAGACCCGCTGGTACTACGCCAACCTGCGCTCGAAGGGCCGCGCCCTGCTGATGCTGTTCCTGTTCACCGAGGTCACGGACAACGACGCCCCCACGCGTATACGGGTCGGCTCCCACCTCGACGTGCCACCGCTTCTGGAGCCGTACGGCGAGGAGGGCGTGTCGATGCTGGAAATCGCCCCGCAGCTGGTGGATGCCTCCGCCCACCGCCCTCTCGCGTACGCCACCGGCGGCCCCGGCGACGTCTACCTGTGCCACCCCTTCCTGGTGCATGCCGCCCAGCCCCATCACGGCACCCGGCCCCGCTTCATGGCGCAGCCGCCGCTGTACCCGGCGGTGCCGTACGAGCTGGAGCGGCCGGACGGTGACTACTCGGCGGTGGAGTTCGCGATCCGCCGGGGTCTGGCCCAGGAGGGCTGACCCCGGCGGATCACCGGCTCACGTACGCGTCACGGCAGCGGCGGATACGCGTTCTGCATCAGCTGCTGGAACTGCGCCGAGAACCAGTGCCCCGACAGCGGTGCGTTGGGCAGGGCGCCCGACATGTTGTTGTTGTTGCGCGGGTTGCCCGTGTACGTCGGGTCGCACATGCGGTCGAAGCCCTTGCCCTCGTCGTTCGGGATCGCACTGCTGGAGCCGTCGGACTCACCCGGCGGCTTCATCCACACGTACGCGTCGATCCCGGCCGCCGGGGAGGCCTGTGGGCGTTCACCCAGTCCGGCACCGGCCTGGTTGCACCAGTTGCCGACCTGGATCCGTCGGTCGTAGCGCCCGCCGTTGACGTAGGTGTCCACGTCCGTCCTGGCGCCCGGGCCGGTGGGCCGTGCCGAGCCGCCCCAGCCGTTGCGCGAGGTGTCGATCAGCATGCCGATCCCGGAGTTGAAGCCGACCGAGACCAGCTGGTTGCGGAACGCCTGTGCGAAGGAGAGCTCATCGACGTAACGGTTCCAGTCGATCCACTTCGACTGCCGGACGGAGGTGCCGTTCACCGTGTCGTTGATGGTGAAGTTTTCCTCCTTCAGGGCGCTGTAGTTGGCCGTGTTGGTGATGAAGCCCTGGACGTCGTCGACTGTCGCGCCCTCGCTGGTGGCCGCCTGCTTGAACAGGTTCGCGGCGGCGCCGAAGTTGTCGTCCCAGCCGAGCCAGCCGTGGTGACCGGCGTCGAGGTAGTTGTAGACGTTGGGGATGGCGCCGAGCTTGGCGAGCGCGTAGCCGACACCCTTCACGTAGTTGCCGTTGGCGAGCATGGTGTCGCACTCGGGGGTGGCGGTGGCGCGGCTGCCGGTGTTGGCGACGAGGTTGGGCAGCGAGTCGATCTCGATGGTCGTCACGATCCGCAGCGAGGCGTACTTGGGGTCGGCGAGGACGGCCGCGATCGGGTCGATGAACTGCGTCTTGTACTTGTCGATCTCCGTCGGGCCCAGTTCGCCGTTGGAGGCCAGGGCCGAGCAGTCGCGTCCCGGGAGGTCGTAGATGACGAGCTGGACGACCTCTTCGCCGCTGCCCTTCTGTGTCAGGGCGGCGTTCAGGTGGTCGCGCAGGCCCATGCCGCCGTTCACGCCGTTGATGGCGGCGATACGGTCGAGCCAGACACCGGTGGGCTGGTTGGAGACCCGGCTGCCGCCGGGCTCGGCGGCAGCCTTCGCGGACCACTCCGGGTTCACATACACCTTGGCGCCGACGTACGGGTTGTCGACACGGCTGCCGGTGCCACCGCCGCCACCGCCTCCCCCACCGCCGCTGCCGCCGCCGTCGTCGACGTTGCAGGTGACGCCGTCGAGCGTGAAGGTCGTCGGGATCGCGTTCGTGCCGCTGTACGAGGCGTTGAACCCGAAGCTGACCGAACCGCCCGTCGCCAGCGAGCCGTTGTAGGTCTCGTTGTTCGCGGTGACGGCGGTGCCGCTCTGGGTGAGCTTCGTGTTCCAGTAGTTGGTGACCTTCTGGTTACCGGCGTACGACCACTTCACCGACCAACTGCTCTTGGCTGCACCGCTGTTGGTGACGGTGACAGCGGCGGTGAAGCCGGTGTCCCACTGGTTCTGCACCTTGTAGTCGACGGTGCAGGGGACGGCGGCGTGCGCGGGGGCGGAGACGACCGCGGTGCCGGTCGCGCCTGCGACGAGCGCCAGGGAGGCCAGTAACGATGTTCTGGTACGACTCATGAGTGCGGGTTCCCTTTCTGGTCGTGGACTATCCGTTGAGGGCGCGCAGATGGTCGTGCAGGCCGATGCCGTACGACGTGGGGGTTCCGTCGTAGTTGGAGATCAGGGAGGGGCCGGAGGAGCAGTCCCAGGTGTTCCAGGCCCAGCCCAGATAGGACAGGCCCCGGTCGTCGAACCACTTCATGACCTGGTCGACGAATCCGTGCGAGCAGGTGTTCTCGCCGATCTCCCCGGCCACCAGCGGCACTTGGGCCGCCACCGGGGCGAGCGTGGAGTTCCAGCAGCTTTCGCTCGCACAGGTGTTGAAGTTGTAGACGTGGTACGCGGCGACGAGATTGCCGGTCGGGTCACTCGGCCGGTACGTCAGCCACTGGCTCAGGTCGTTCGAGTACGCGAGGCCGCCCGCCAGGATCACGTTCTTGGCGCCGGTCCCGCGTACGGCGTCGACCAGGTTCTGCATCCCGGCGACCTGGTAGCCGATGCCGGGGCAGTTGCCGCCGTCCCGCCAGCACTGCCAGGCCTGGGTGGTCGTGGAGGTTGCACGGTCCGGGTAGGGCTCGTTGAACAGGTCGAAGGCGACCGCCTGGTCGTCCTTGAAGGTGCTTGCGACCGACGCCCAGAACGAGGGGGTGTACTGCGCGTCCGGCATCGGCTTCTGGCAGGTGGCGTGCACGTCGGAACAGCCGGCGGAGTTGCCGGTGTACTGGCCGTAGGTCCAGTGCAGATCGAGGATCGGGGTCATGCCGTGTGCCTCGACCCTGGCCACCAGGGCCTTGACGGCGTTGATGTAGTTGGCTCCGGCGTACTCCGGTTTGATGTTGGAAAGGCCCAGCCAGCACTCCTCGTTCAGTGGAATACGGATCGCGTTCGCCTTCCAGTCGGCGATCGCCTTGATGGCGGCGTCGTCGACCGGGCCGTCGAAGATGCCGTAGCCCTGGACGCACATGAACTCGCCGCCGGACCGGTTGACGCCGAGCAGCCTGCGCGTCCTGCCGTCGGCGTCCACGAGTTTGTTCCCGGAGACGTGCAGGGCCGGCGCCGTGCCGTTCGAGGGCGGCTCGGTGGGGGGCGGCGTCGGCTCGGAGTCCACGTTGCACGTCGTCCCGTTGAGCTTGAACGACGCCGGCGCCGCGTTGCTCCCCGACCACGAGCCGAGGAACCCGGCGCTGACGCTCGCGCCGGTGCCCAGCGAGCCGTTCCAGCTCTCGTTGGCAGCGGTCACCGTCGTCCCGGACTGGGACCACTTGGCACTCCAGCCCTGGGTGACCTTCTGGCTGCCCGCGAAGTCGAAGGTCAGGCTCCAACTGCTCAGGGCCGCACTGTTGTTGGTTATCTTCACCGCGCCCTGGAAGCCGGTGTCCCACTGGCTGGTGACGGAGTACTCCACCGTGCACACGGGCGCGGCGCCCGACGCCGTGACGACCGGCGCGACCACGGTCCCCACGAGGGCTACCGCGCCGGCCACGAGTAAAAGTGCTGAACGAGGGGGGTGTCGCATGAGCGACTCCTTGCAGTTCGGGCGCGTCGTGGCGGACGCGCCGACTGATGGAATCGCTCCCACTGGTGTCAATGAAGCTAGCGCCGAGTAACGGCGAAGGACAGGGGAGTCGCTGACTTTCCTTCAGCGGTTCACATCGAATCTTTTCGACAATTCAAACATCTTGACCCCTCTTACCCTCCTCCCCAATATGGGAGCGCTCCCACTGGTTCAAGGCTTGTTGCTCCTCCCCCCACCGCTCCGAGCCGCAAGGAGGAACCAGCACATGGCACCCGGACGCAGACACAGACGCCGCACCGCACGGCGGCTCTGGACCGCCGTGGTGGCGGCCCTCGCGCTCCCCCTGACCGTGTTGGCGAACAGCGCAACTCCCGTCCACGCGGCCGCACTTCAGTGCAGCGTGGACTACAGGACGAACGACTGGGGCTCCGGCTTCACCGCGGACCTCACGATCACCAACCGGGGCACCGACGCCGTCAACGGCTGGACCCTGACGTACGACTACACGGGCAACCAGACGCTCACCAACGGCTGGAGCGGCACCTGGTCCCAGTCCGGCAGGTCGATCACCGTGAAGAACGCCTCCTGGAACGGCACGATCGCCGCGGGGGCCGCCGTGAACACCGGCGCGCAGTTCACCTACAGCGGCACGAACACCGCGCCCACGAGCTTCGCGGTCAACGGTACGACCTGCGCGGGCGCCCATCAGCCGCCGGTCACGGTCCTCACCAGCCCGGCCGCCGGCGCGGTCTACAGCCAGGGCGACGCGGTCCCGCTCGCCGCCACCGCGGCCGCCGCCGACAACGCGACGATCAGCAAGGTCGAGTTCTACGACGACACGACCCTGCTCGGCACCGACACGAGCGCGCCGTACTCGCTCTCGGTCTCCAGCTTGACCGTGGGCAGTCATTCCCTGGTGGCCAAGGCGTACGACAGCCTGGGCGCGTCCGCGGAGTCCACGCCGGTCGGCATCACGGTCGCCTCGGGTCCCGCCGTGGTGGCCTCGCCGACCCAGCTCGGCGTCCAGCAGGGCAAGACGGGCACCTTCGGGGTGACGCTGTCGTCGCAGCCGAGCGCCAATGTGACGGTCTCCGTCACCCGTACGGACGGCAACACGGGCCTGTCCGTCACCGGCGGCTCGTCGCTCACCTTCACGCCGTCCAACTGGAACACGGCCCAGACAGTGACGATCACGGCCGACTCGTCCGGCATGGGTTCCGCCACCTTCACCGCGTCCGCGACCGGCTACACCAAGGCCACGGTCACGGTGACGGAGCTGGCGGCCTCGAAGACGTACGACGCCCGCTTCCTGGACCTCTACGGGAAGATCACCAACCCGGCGAACGGCTATTTCTCCCCCGAGGGCATTCCCTACCACTCGGTCGAGACACTGATCGTCGAGGCACCCGACCAGGGCCATGAGACCACGTCCGAGGCCTACAGCTATCTGCTGTGGCTGCAGGCCATGTACGGCAAGGTGACGGGCGACTGGTCCAAGTTCAACGGCGCCTGGGATCTGGTGGAGAAGTACATGATCCCGACCCACGCCGACCAGCCGGCCAACTCCTTCTACAACGCCTCGAAACCCGCGACGTACGCGCCCGAGCTGGACACCCCGAACCAGTACCCGGCGAAGCTCGACACCTCGGTCCCGGTCGGCTCCGACCCGATCGCGGCCGAGCTGAAGAGCGCCTACGGCACCGACGACGTGTACGGCATGCACTGGCTGCAGGACGTCGACAACGTCTACGGCTACGGCAACGAGCCCGGCAAGTGCGAGGCGGGCCCGACGGCGACCGGACCGTCGTACATCAACACCTTCCAGCGCGGGCCGCAGGAGTCGGTCTGGGAGACCGTGCCGCAGCCGACCTGCGACTCCTTCAAGTACGGCGGCACGAACGGCTATCTGGACCTGTTCACCGGCGACTCGTCGTACGCCAGGCAGTGGAAGTTCACCGACGCACCGGACGCCGACGCGCGCGCCGTGCAGGCCGCGTACTGGGCCGACGTGTGGGCCAAGCAGCAGGGCAAGGGCGGTGACGTCTCCGCGACCGTCGGCAAGGCCGCGAAGATGGGCGACTACCTGCGCTATGCGATGTACGACAAGTACTTCAAGAAGATCGGCAACTGCGTGGGTGCGTCCACTTGCGCGGCCGGCACCGGCAAGGACGCCTCGCACTACCTGCTGTCCTGGTACTACGCGTGGGGCGGCGCACTGGACCCCTCCGCGGGCTGGGCCTGGCGCATCGGCTCCAGCCATGTCCACGGCGGCTATCAGAACCCGCTGGCCGCGTACGCGCTCAGCTCGTACGCCGATCTCAAGCCCAAGTCGGCGACGGGCGCGACCGACTGGGCCAAGTCGCTCCAGCGGCAACTGGAGTTCTACCAGTGGCTGCAGTCGTCCGAAGGCGCCATCGCGGGCGGTGCGACCAACAGCTGGCAGGGCAGATACGCCTCCCCGCCGTCCGGTACCCCGACCTTCTACGGGATGTACTACGACTGGGAGCCCGTCTACCACGACCCGCCGTCCAACCAGTGGTTCGGCTTCCAGGCGTGGTCGATGGAACGGGTCGCGGAGTACTACCAGCAGACGGGGAACGCCACGGCAAAGGCGCTCCTCGACAAATGGGTGAAATGGGCGCTGTCCAAGACCACGATCAACCCGGACGGCACCTACCGGATCCCGTCCACGCTCCAGTGGTCGGGACAGCCCGACACCTGGAACGCGTCGAACCCCGGTTCCAACAGCGGACTCCACGTCACCGTCGCCGACTACACCGACGACGTGGGTGTGGCGGCCGCGTACGCCAAGACACTGACGTACTACGGCGCCAAGTCCGGGGACGCCACGGCGAAGTCGACAGCCAAGGCGCTGCTCGACGGCATGTGGAACAACTACCAGGACGGCCTCGGCATAGCCGTCCCCGAGACGCGCGCCGACTACAACCGCTTCGGTGACAGCGTGTATGTGCCGAGCGGCTGGAGCGGCAGGATGCCGAACGGCGACGCGATCAACTCCTCGTCCACCTTCGCCTCGCTGAGGTCCTTCTACAAGAACGACCCTGCCTGGTCGAAGATCGAGGCCTATCTGGCGGGCGGCGCCGCGCCCTCCTTCACGTACCACCGGTTCTGGGCCCAGGCGGACATCGCCCTCGCCATGGGTTCGTACGCGGAGCTCGTCGAATAGGACCCCGCTGACGCTCCGCGTGCACGGCCCTGTCGTGGGGTGACAGGGCCCTGACCGGGCGGTCCCCACGCGCCCTGGGGGCCGCCCGGTCCTCACGCCTTTCCATCCCCTCCCGGAGAGGACCCCACCGTGCGAAGAATCCCCCGCAAGAGCCGTATCCTCACGGCCGTGCTCGCGCTGACGGCCGGACTACTGGCGGGCGTTCCCTCCGCCCTGGCCGCGAACACCCCCAAGGCGACGCGCGCCTCCGACACCTACACCTGGAAGAACGTCCGCATCGACGGCGGCGGCTTCGTCCCCGGCATCGTCTTCAACCGCTCCGAGAAGAACCTCGTCTATGCCCGCACCGACATCGGCGGCGCGTACCGCCGGCAGGAGTCGACGAAGACCTGGACGCCGCTGCTGGACTCGGTCGGCTGGGACGACTGGGGGCACACGGGTGTCGTCAGCCTCGCCTCGGACTCCGCCGACCCGGACAAGGTGTACGCGGCCGTGGGCACGTACACCAACAGCTGGGACCCGGGCAACGGGGCCGTGCTCAGGTCCTCCGACCGCGGCGCAAGCTGGCAGAAGACGGATCTGCCGTTCAAGCTGGGCGGGAACATGCCGGGGCGCGGCATGGGCGAGCGGCTCGCGATCGACCCGAACAAGGACAGCATCCTGTATCTGGGCGCGCCCAGCGGCAAGGGTCTGTGGCGGTCGACGGACTCGGGCGTGACCTGGTCGCAGGTCACGAACTTCCCCGACGCCGGCAACTACGCGCAGGATCCGAGCGACACGAGCGGGTACGCGAGCGACAACCAGGGCATCGTCTGGGTCACCTTCGCCGAGTCGACGGGTGCATCCGGCAGCGCGACGAAGACCATCTACGTCGGGGTCGCCGACAAGGACAACGCGGTCTACCGCTCCACGGACGGGGGCGCGACCTGGTCCCGGCTGCCCGGCCAGCCCACCGGCTATCTCGCCCACAAGGGCGTGCTCGACGCCACGAACGGCTACCTCTACCTGGCCTACAGCGACAAGGGCGGCCCCTACGACGGCGGCAAGGGCCGGCTGTGGCGGTACGCGACAAGGACCGGCACCTGGACGGACATCAGCCCGGTCGCGGAGGCCGACACCTACTACGGTTTCAGCGGACTGACCGTCGACCGGCAGCACCCGGGAACGGTGATGGCGACGGCGTACAGCTCCTGGTGGCCGGACACCCAGATCTTCCGCTCCATGGACAGCGGCGCCACCTGGACCAGGGCCTGGGACTACACGTCGTATCCCAATCGCTCGAACCGCTACACGATCGACGTCTCTTCCTCGCCGTGGCTGACCTTCGGCGCGAATCCGTCGCCGCCCGAGCAGACCCCGAAACTCGGCTGGATGACCGAGTCGCTGGAGATCGACCCGTTCAACTCCGACCGCATGATGTACGGGACGGGCGCGACGGTCTACGGCACCGAGAACCTGACGAAGTGGGACAGCGGGGGCCAGTTCACCGTCAAGCCCATGGTGCAGGGCCTGGAGGAGACCGCGGTCGACGATCTCGCCTCGCCCCCGTCCGGCGGGGCCCAGCTCTTCAGCGCGCTCGGTGACATCGGCGGCTTCCGGCACACGGACCTGACGAAGGTCCCGTCACTGATGTACACCTCCCCCACTTTCACCACGACCACCAGCCTCGACTTCTCCGAGACCAACCCCAACACGGTGGTCCGGGTGGGCAATCTGGACTCGGGCCCGCACATCGCGTTCTCGACCGACAACGGCGCCAACTGGTTCGCCGGGAGTGACCCTTCGGGTGTGAGCGGCGGCGGGACGGTGGCGGCGGCGTCCGACGGCAGCCGCTTCGTGTGGAGCCCGGCGGGCACCGGGGTGCAGTACACCACGGGCTACGGCTCGTCCTGGTCGGCTTCGAGCGGTATCCCGGCGGGCGCGGTCGTGGAGTCGGACCGCGTCGACCCGAAGACCTTCTACGGCTTCAAGTCCGGGAAGTTCTATGTCAGTTCGGACGGCGGAGCCACCTTCACCGCGTCGTCTGCGGCCGGGCTGCCGAGCGGGGACAGCGTGCGCTTCAAGGCACTGCCCGGCACGAAGGGCGACATCTGGCTGGCGGGCGGCGCGAGCGACGGCGCATACGGGCTGTGGCACTCGACGGACGGCGGCGCCGGCTTCACCAAGCTGTCGAACGTCCAGCAGGCCGACACCATCGGCTTCGGCAAGGCGGCGACAGGAGCCTCGTACCAGACGCTCTACACCAGCGCGAAGATCGGTGGTGTGCGCGGGATCTTCCGCTCGACGGACAAGGGCGCGAGCTGGACACGCATCAACGACGACGCGCACCAGTGGGGCTGGACCGGCGCGGCGATCACGGGTGATCCGCGGGTGTACGGGCGGGTGTACGTGTCCACGAACGGGCGCGGGGTGATCTACGGCGACACCTCCGACACGAGCGGAGGCGGCGGCAGCGGCGGAGGCGGCACCGATCCGCCCCCGCCGCCGTCGGGTGCCTGCAGCGTCACGTACAGGATCACGAACCAGTGGTCGGGCGGCTTCCAGGCCGACGTACAGCTCACCAACACCGGCTCGACCGCCTGGAGCGGCTGGTCGCTCGGCTGGTCCTTCGCGGACGGGCAGAAGATCACCCAACTGTGGAACGCCGACTCCACGCAGTCCGGCGCCACGGTCACGACGAAGAACCTGAGCTGGAACGCCGACGTGGCGGCGGGCTCGTCCGTGGGCTTCGGGTTCACGGGGAGCTGGTCGGGCTCGAACACAAAGCCCACGGCCTTCGAACTGGGCGATCAGAGCTGCTCGGTGAGCTGATCCGGAGGGCGCGTGCCTGCCGGGCACGCGCCCTTTCTTCGCCTACGGCGTGTACACCGCCGGCCTCGGTGCCGTCGCCATCCCGTCCCCGATGAAGAAGGTCGGGTGGGGCGGCTGGTTATAGGCCGTATTCTGCCAGGCCAGAGCCGTGCGGTACTGCGTGTCGTGCAGCAGGGTGGTGATTACAGGTGCAAGACGTTCCGGGCGGCGTTGTGGTCGGCGTTGCCCGACCAGCCGCAGTCCGGGTTCTTGCACACGAACACGGCCTGGCTCTCCCGGCTGCCCGGTGTGGTGAAGCCGCAGGCCGAGCAGCGCTGGGAGGTGCCGGGAGCGGGAACTTGTGCAGGGAGCCGCCGTACCTGGCGGCCTTGTACGTCAGCATCGTCACGGTCCGGCCCCATGCCTCCTGGCTGATGGAGCGGTTCAGACCGGCCTTCTGCTTGACGTTCTTCCCCGGCTCCTCGACGGTGCGTCGGGCGCTCTTGGTCATGTTCTCGATGTCCAGGTGTAGACGGGTATCCGTTCCCTCAGTTGCCGCTGGGGCAGCGGGAGTTGCGGTGTTTCGGCAAGCGCTCTCTACGCGTAGGTGCGCGCGAGTGCGGTCACGGTCGCGGCGATGCGTGCGCGCAGTTCCTGCGGCTGAAGGACCTCGATCGCCGCGCCCAGGCGCAGGAACTCGTCGTGGGCGCGGTCGACGGACTCGATGGGGACGGTGGCCACCGTCCAACCGTGGTTGTCCGTTCGGCCGTCGGCTTCCACCGCGGCTGCCGCGGCGCCGGTCAGACGGGTGCCGGGAGCGAGACGGACGAGGGCCTCTGCGCGGTGCAGCCGCTCATGGAAGTCCCGCTGGTACGCGTCCCAGTACATGCCCAGGTCGAAGGCCTCGGGGCGGGTGAACTCCTCATCGGAGGCCGCCAGTTCAAGGATCTGGTCGACGCGGAAGGTGCGCGGTCCGGGGCCGGCGACGACGTACCAGCGGCCCGCCTTCAGCACGAGTCCGTACGGCTCCAGACGGCGCTCCACGTCGGTGGGTTCGCGCCAGCGTCGGTAGAGGACGTGCAGCACACGGCTGTTCCAGACCGCGTCCGCGACGGCGGGCAGGTACGGGGCCTCGTCGGCGTCCGCGTACCAGCCGGGGGCGTCCAGGTGGAAGCGGCCGCTGATGCGGTCGGCGTGGGCGCGCAGTTCGGCCGGGAGCGCGGCGCGGACCTTGAGCTGGGCGGCGGCGAGGACCGAACCGAGGCCGAGTTCGGCAGCGGGCCCAGGAGCGCCGGACAGGAACAGGGCCTCGGCCTCCCCCGCAGTCAGGCCGGTGAGGCGCGTGCGGTAGCCGTCGAGGAGCCGGTAGCCACCGGCGTGCCCGGCGTCGCCGTACAGCGGGACGCCCGCCGCGTGCAGCGCCTCGACGTCCCGGTAGACCGTGCGTACGGAGACCTCCAGCTCCTCGGCGAGCTGCGCGGCGGTCATCCGGCCGCGGGTCTGCAGAAGGAGCAGGATGGACACCAGTCGGCTGGACTTCACTGACACAGGATGTCATCGAAGGCCAAGGATCGGTAGGTCACTGAACAGCACCTTCTCTCGAACGACCCGCAGAACCCCACCGGGAACAGGTTCACCAGCCAGCGCTTCGAGAAGGCCCTGAACGTCACTCTCAACTCAGCGGTGTTCCGCTCCAGCGGACAAGATCTGACCACCGCCGGCACCTACATCGAGATGGCTGCCCGCCTGCTGGAACCGACCCTTCTCGCCCTGGCCGCACTCGCTGTACGAGGTCGCATCAAGCGCTGACCCCTCACGCGAGGACGACTCCATGACCACTGAGCGCGTCACCGTCCGAGTCCTGCTGCTGTTCGGCGACCAGGCCGAGATCGTTGCGGACGTCCCGCCCGAGGAGCGTGGCGAGCCCGACCGCTACGCGACCGCCGAGATCACCCAGGTCGTCGGCGTGCCCGTGAGCAACCTGCCCGGTACCCGGCTGACTGCCGAGGTCGGCAACGACGGTCGGCTGTCTGGCTGGCAACTGGCCCCCATAGTGAACTGCCTAGCCGTGCAATATCACCCATCTGGCCGCAACTTCCCCCGTTTCGACGTCAATTCCAACACCGGCGGCACGATCGCGGGCGACTGGACCACGCCGCTGAGCAGCCTCGGCCTCGGCTGAACCTCGCCTGACCCCTTCTTGCGCGCCCCTGCCTCACTTCATGTAGCTGTCGTGCATGTCCTCGTAGAAGACCTTGGCCGCGTCGTGGTCGAGGTAGAGGGTGCGCTGCCGGTGGTACACGCCCTCGGGCTCGCCCGGTTGCCGCGCACTGAAGGTGGTGTAGCTGACCTGGTAGACCGTGATCTCCTCGCCGTGGGCGATGAAGGGGCGTGTGATGAAGCTCAGGTTGCGGCGTGACCTCTCGGTCTCGACGGACGCGGACTCGGTGGTGATGGCACCGAAGGTGAGGGCGCCGTCGTCGACTGCTCGCAGGAGGCGGAGGGCGGTGTCGTTGTCGACGTGGACGTCACGGTCGGGGTTGTCGAGGTCTTCACCCATCGAGGAGCCACGCAGGTAGGGGCCGAGCTGGTCAGGTGTGATAGGGCCTTGGAAGTCCTCGGGGAGGGCGCGGGTGACGGCGCGGCGGACCCAGGCGGCCCGGCTCGTGCGGGCGAGGTCGGCGGCCTGGTCGATGTCGCTCAGGAGGCCGGTCGAGAAGTTGATCGGGACCTTGGGGCCGATGGCGGGGCGGCCGGGCGTGGCGTTGCTCATGATTCCCCCTCGGGTTTTGGGTACCCAAAATGTAGCACTGGAAGCCGAATATTGGGTACCCAAAATTGAAAGCGGGGAAGCGGCGGCGCCCGCCGGCGACTCGTGCCATAGTGGATTCGCCGTCGCGGCCTGGCGAACTGCCCCGACTGCCCGGGGATGGACCACATAAGCAGAACAGAGTGACCTGCTCCCCGCGACCGCGGGTATTCGAAAGCCCCACCGGGATCGGGTGGGGCTTCGTCATGCCGCCTTGGCGACCTCGGCGCGCACAGCCTCCGCCCACTCGGCGACGAGCTGCTCGTACACGGCGCGGTCGTCCGCGGACAACCAGCCGCCGGTGCGCACGAGGAGGTCCCTGATCTCGGGGTTCACCTCGTCGGCAGACCGCACGGAACCAGGGCGGTTCGGTTCGGGGGACATGCGACTAGCTACGGGCCGACACTGACAATCCCCTTCCTGCCGCCCCGGCAGATGGGGCCCCCTTGCTTGCCCGGCTACGCTGCCGCCATGATTCGCGCAGTGGTATTCGACGTCGGTGAGTGCCTGGTAGACGAAACCCGGGAGTACGGTACGTGGGCCGACTGGCTCGGCGTACCCCGCCACACCTTCCACGCAATGTTCGGCGCGGTCATCGCCCAGGACCGCGACTACCGCCAGGTATTCCAAGAGTTCCAACCCGGCTTCGACCTGTACGAGGAGCGGGAGAAGCGCGCTGCCGCCGGGCAGCCCGAGACGTTCGGTGAAGAGGACCTGTACGACGACGTGCGCCCCACGCTCGCTCAGCTGCGGGCTGACGGGCTCTGGCTGGGCATCGCGGGCAACCAGACGATCCGTGCCGGGAAGCTTCTCCGGGAGCTGTTCACGGACGACGTCGATCTGATCGGCACCTCAGACGACTGGGGCGCGAGCAAGCCGGACCCCGAGTTCTTCGTGCGCGTCGCCGAGGTCACCCCCTTCACGAACGAGGAGATCCTCTACGTCGGCGACCGAGTCGACAACGACCTCCGGCCAGCCACCGCTGCGGGCATGCACACCGCCTTGGTGCACCGTGGCCCGTGGGCGACGATCCAGTGGCGGACCGAGGAAGCGGAGAAGCTCCCGACCTTCAGGGTCGAGAGCCTCCTCGAACTGTCCGGGATGATCGCGAACTTCAACGGCTCAGGGCGCTGACCGTCGTTGACCAGCCGTACAGGCGGTCGTCCAGTTCACGCACACACCGCTCGTGCTGGTGCGGCGCCAGGGCGCGCCGCACCTCCCGTACCCGGTCCATGCCCATCGCGTACCAGGTGCGCTCCAGCTGGTCGAGGGCGCGCAGCGCGTGGCGGCAGGCTTCTTCGGGCTGCCCGGCCGCGGCTTCGACGGCGGCGAGGTCGCCGAGGACGACGGTGGTCTGCTTCTCCTCGCTGGGGTCAAGGGCATCGAGGACGCCGAGCAGCGTCTCGCGGGCCTGGGGCAGGTGGCCGGCCTTGAGTTGGGTGTTGCCCTTGAAGGCGGCGAGTCGGACCGGGGAGAACCAGTCGAGCCACTCTGGCGAGGGTTGCTCGCCGCCAGTGCTGAGGATGCTCTCTGCGTGGCCGATCAAGTGCAGGGCCGTGCGGGTGTTGCCGCTACGGGTTTCGCATTCGGCTTCGACCGCGTCGAGCCATGCGAGCATCTCGGCGGATGCGGGGCCTCGGCGGGCGTAGGTGCGGGCGGCGACCATCCGTTCTACGGCGGCGTCGCGGTCGCCTGCCCATGCGGGGATGAAAGCGGTGTGCGCCAGAATCGCCGATCCGAGGAGCGGGTTGTCGGCTTCGCCTGCGGCCTGTAGTGCCCGGAGCAGAGTCTGCTGTGCGCGGGCGGCGTCGCACAGGTCGAAGAACTCGATGCGCCCGGCGAGCAGCCACGCCTCCGCGAGGGCCGCGGCCACTTTCAGCTTCGTCTGGCCGGCGGTCTCCGGCAGTAAAGCGCACCCGAGCGTGGCGTGGGCGAGGGCGGCCGGGTGCAGGGTTGCGGGGGCGACGGACCAGTACAGGTGCCGGTGCGCCCGAGTGACGGCCTCGAAGTCGGCCGCGACCGTCGCAGGCTGCATTGCTACGGCCTGTGTCGGCACCACCGCCAGCCCGACGGCGGCCGCTGTGGCAGCGAGGACTGTGCGCCGGCCGTGCCCCATGTCGCTGCCGTGGGGTGGGGTGAATCCGAGTGATTCCAGGTCCTGTCCGAGGACTCGGGTGAGAGCCTGTCCTACCTCGGGCTGAGGCCAGGGAGGGGTTGCGGACTCCCACCTGCGTACCTGCCGGACGCCGACGCCGAGTGTGTCGGCGAGGTCCTGCTGCGAGGCGTAACCAGCCGCCAACCGGGCGGACTTGAGGCGGGTATTCCCTGCGGGCCGTGCCACTGCTGCACCTCCATGTCGAGCACTGTGGCAAGTGTCGCTGGAAGTCCCCACGCTGGCTACCTGTCACCCCAGAGGCCCAACGAAAGTCCCATTCTGGGCAGTGGAAAGACCTCTCGAAGTCCTCGGATCCGGCACACAAGAGGGCCACCCTTGAACGCACCTGATCGCTTCTGGTGCCGAGGAGCCTCATCGTGCCGACCACACGCTTACCGACCGCGGCAGGGTGCACCCTGCAAGACGCGGGCCAGGCCTGGGACGCGGTCCGCGTACCGTGCCGGCTCGGCCTCGACGCGATGACCATCCTGGGCACCCGGTGCGGCGCCGCACTGGAGTACCCGAACAAGGCCGTCTACTACTTCATCCCTCGCGGCACCGCGGCGAACTGGAACGTCGAAAATACCGAAGCGATCGGCGAAGGCGGCACGCTGACGATCCCTCCTGCACGCTACACAGAGGCGCCGGGCCCACACTGGCGAGTCTGTCCCGGGGACGGTAACTGGCTCACCGATGCGCGTGCCCTCCAAGCGGCCATCGAGGACGCCTCCCTGTCCTGCACCGGAGAGGGGCGGCCGACATGAGCATCACCGCTCACCCAACGGATCGCCACGCGCTCGCCAAGGCCGCGAAAGCCTTCGCGGCAAAACCCTCCTACGTGGCGTACAAGGCACTCCTCGCCCACTACGACGACTGCCCCGCCTGCGCGCACGACGTCAACCCCTGCAAGAACGGGCGCCAGTTGCGGCGGGCCTGGGTGGCGGTGCGCTGGTCATGACCAACAAGACGATGAGCGGACCCGTGCACCTGCCCGACCCCACGCGTCCGCCCGCGCCGACGCCCGGCTGCGACGTGTGCGAAGCCCTCGACCGGCAGCGCGCACAAGCGGAGAAGGCGAAGAACCATCGGCGGGCCACGACCTGCGAGATGGAAATCCGGCGGCACCCGCGGCACGAGGGGCAGCAGTGAGCGGCGTTCAGTGGCAGCCTCGCGACGAGGGCAGCGGCCCGGCCCGCTTCCAGCGGATCGCCAGCAACAGCCAGTTCACCAAGACCCAGAGGGCGTACCGGGCGTACATAGATCACGGCCACGGGTGCGCCACCTGCGCCGTGGACAGCACGCAGTGCACGACGGCAGAGGAACTGTGGTGCGCCTACCAGGCGGCCACATCCTCGTGAGCTCCTGCTCCTCGCTACCGGCCCGTCCCCAGATCTCGCCGGTAGCGGGGTTCTGCGGCCACTTCGCGCTCCCCGCCTCGGGTAGCCGCAGGCTCGCCGCCGGTTGTCCTCTTTCGGCGGCGGGCACGGCGGTCGTCCGCCCCGCCCGGCGGACGACCGCCACCCAAACGTCCGACCGTCCCCGGACTCCCCCCAGGCACGAGGGGGCGGACGGGCTCCCGCACGGGGACCGTTAAACGCCCGTCCGCCCTCGTACCCCAAGTGCCAGGGGGCGGGCGGGTCATCGGTCGCCGCGGCCAAGACTCCCGCACCCCCTGGGCGGCCTGATCCCCCGGGGCGGTGTGGGACCCCCGGCCACCAACCGGCGGCCGGGCAGGTAGCGCCACGCAATCCGACAGAATCGGAGGGCACCATGGCAACACCCACGATCGACCGCGATCGGGAGACCTACACGGTCACCCGCGACCCCCGGACCTACGTCAAGCCCGAGGTGTGGGACCGCGAAATCCAGCTGCTCATGCGCGACTACCCGTTCGACGAGGTGATGGCCACGCGCCTGTTCCACGCGGCCGTCTGCTACCTCATCACCGCCATGGAGAAGTGGGGCCAGGGCCTGGAGATGTGCTGCGGGCGGATCGTCGACATCGCCGTCCACGTGTTCATCCTCGACACCCGCAACTACCGCGAGTTCTGCGCCGAGCACTTCGACGGGAAGTTCCTCGAGCACATCCCGGAGATCGCGTTCAAGTACGACGGCTCCGTGGAACGCACCGCCCACATCATCGCCGACAACGGGTTCGAGGTGGACTGGAAGTTATGGGAGGCCGACTTCGCCAAGTGCGGGCCGTGCGCGCCCGGCTCCAATTGCCACTGACCCCGTAGGCCCGTGAGGGCCGCCTATGCCCGGGACCGCCGCACGGCGGCCCCGGGCTCCTTTTTATTCGCATATGTGCCAATTTTTGGCTTTCCCTCACGGCGCGGGAGCGACACGGGTAGCTTGACGCCCCTGGGACCCGTCTCTCCCCCGGAGGATTCGTATGTCCGGCGTCGCCCCCCTGACCGCAGCCGAATACTGGGACAAGTACAAGCCCCACCGGGGCGAGGGGCCCCAGCCGCGCCCCGCAGCCGATCGCTTCGACTGGACCGGCGTGGACGGCAACGGGCTGGGCGCTGAGATCCTGGGAGCGCCGAAGACCGCGCTCGACCTGGGGCCTGCGGAGGGTGCGAACGCGGCCTTCCTGGCCCGGCAGGGTGTCAAGGTCACTGCCGTGGACTTCTCGCCCGTCCAGGTCGCCCGTGCCCGCGCCTTCTGGGCCGACGCCCCTGGGCTGGAGTTCGTCCACGCCGAAGCCTGCGGCTTCCTCGACGACGACCTACGCCGGTGGGACGTCATCTACTCGACGTGGGGGGCCGTGTGGTTCACCGACCCTGAAGACCTCTTTCCCCTCGTCGCCAAGCGCCTTGCGTCTGGCGGCCTCTTCGCGTTCTCCCATCGTGAGCCGATCGCCGGCCAGTACGGCGCGCAGAAGATGGGGGGTAAGTGGCTGGAAGGCCGCGAGACGGAACTGACCGTGCACCGGTGGCAGTACACCGCGCAGCAGTGGGCCGACATCCTCAAGCGCCACGGCTTCACCGACGTCCAGGCGCAGGTTCTCCCCAACCCCGACCCCGGCGCTTTGGGCACGCTGCTTGTCCAGGCTCGGGCGGCCTGACAACACAAGACGACCCCGCCCGTCCGCCGCCCGGTGACGGGAGGGCGGGGTCCCAGCAGCGTCAGCCCACGAGGTCGCGGAGGAGTACGCCGATTGCGTCGGCGATGCGGATCAGGGTGTCCAACTTGGGTGAGGCGTGTCCCTGCTCGATCCGGCTGTACGTGGCGACGAGGACCTAGGGGGAAGAGGACGCGTCCGCGTGGCATTTCGTGTGCAGGAACGATTTCCCAACGGGATTCGGCGAACCGGAGTCCTGGGGCAGGGGGCAGCCGACCGTCCGGGGTCCGCCCTGCCTGCCACAATCCGCTACCGACATGATGGCGCGTTAGAAGGTTGAACTCGGCGCAGAGCCGCGCGCGAGCATGCTGCGGGTGAAGGAGGATGATCTTCCGCCCGTCCGCGTGGGCCTCCACGTGAACGAGTCGGCCCTCCGGGATCTGTCCCAGCCGCGCCAAGCGGTATCGCGCCGACCTTTGCTGGTCTGGCATATCGCCCCCACTGCCGCCGCGCCATGGCCCCCCGTACATCAACAGTCAGCGCGGACCCTTCGGACACTTCCACCCCCAGGCGGCAGAACCCATGAGACACCGGCCGCTACTTTCAGCCAATACCTTGCGGACAGTGCGTCATCGCGCATCCCCAACTATGAACAGGCTGCGGGTAGTTGAGCCCGAAATCCCTTTCCTTCAGCCCCGCTTCAGCCGACGCCGGGACCGCATAAGAGCCTGAACCCGCTCCTGGTCCTTGGCGTCCATCTCGGCATAGCCGGGAACGAGCACCCGGACCCTCCCATCCGAGGACCAGACAGCTTCGATCCCGAGGCATCTTGCTCACGGAGGCCAACTCAAGCCAACTAAAGCCAACTCAGACTAACTCGCCAGGGCAGTCACCCCAGGTCGACCTTCCTACCAGCAGCATCGCTCCCCCACCCACTGACACAGGATGTCAGGGGACCGGGCCTAGCGTCGCGTCATGGCCTACAGGGAGAAACTCCTCACCGTGCCGCCGCCCATCGAGGTGGCGGGACGGAGGATCAAGCGCTACCACGTCACGGCGGACCCGGCGGGCATCGCGCCCGGCGTCGAGAAGGCGGCGTACGCGATCCTGCCCGAGTTGCTGCCGGAGCCGGACGGCACACCGCCGGCGACCTTCGTCGTGCTGCACCGGGGGAACGACGACGGCGCCTATCTGAACGCGTACAGCTGGGTGTGGGACAACGTCCTGCACTACCGCAACGCCGCGGCGGGCCAGCCGGTGCTCGGCTGCCCGGACCGCGATCCGGGACACTTCGTCCTCCCCGACCGGCCATGGATCGGCTGCGTCTGGGAGCTGACGCCGATGCGGCACGAACGGGACGCCTGGGTGCGGCACATGCTCACACCCGAAGTCCCCGACATCGAGGCCTACCTTGCCGACACCCTGCCCGAAGGAACCACTGGAGACCGCACATGAGCAGCCCGCACGACTTCGACTTCTTCCACGGCGAGTGGGACGTCCTCAACCGCCGCCGCACCGACTTCCTCGACCCGGACAGCGACTGGGAGGAGTTCCCGGCCACGCACCGCTGTTGGCCGCTCTTCGACGGCGCCGCGAACATCGACGAGATCGACATGCCCCATCCGGGCTCGAAGGGCCTGACCCTGCGGCTGTTCGACCGGGAGACCGAGCAGTGGTCGCTGAACTGGTCGTCCAGCCGCAGCGGGAAGCTGTTCCCGCCGGTGGTCGGCCGGTTCGAGGGTGACCGGGGCGAGTTCTACGGCGACGACACGCACGACGGCAAGGACGTGCGGGTTCGGTTCATGTGGTCGCGGGTCTCCAAGCGCGCGGCCCGCTGGGAACAGGCGTTCTCGACGGACGGCGGGGAGACCTGGGTGACCAACTGGATCATGGAGTTCAGCCGCCCGACGACGGCCTGAACTCAGCCCTTGCGAAAGGCCTGCAACGTGAACACCGGATCGGGGCGCGGCCGGTCCTGGTCCGGCAGTGCCTCGAGCCCCGCGGCGATCCGCTCGCCGATCGCGGCGCCGGGCGTCAGCGTGGTGAACCAGCCGCGCCGCAGGTCCGCGGCCGCACTGCGGGGGCTGCGGCCCTGGCCGACGCCCGGGAAGCGGGTCTGTCCGGCCCGGTTCAGACCGCACGCTGCGGCGTGCGCCGCGACCTCCTCCGCTCCGTCACGGGCGGGCCGGCGCGGGCGCGAGGCGAGGACGGCGTCGATGTCGCTGCCCACGTCATGGGCGGCGGCCTTGTCGACGGTGGTGATGTACACCCCGCCCGGCCGCAGCACGCGGGCACACTCGGACATCACCGCGCGTACGTCCCCGGGGCCGTCGACGAGATGGAGCAGCCACACGCTCGTGACCGCGTCGAACGTCCGGTCGCCGAACGGCAGTCGGCGGCTGTCGGCGAGGACCACGGCGCCGGGCAGCCGGGCGGCGGCCCGGCGCGCCATACCCTGTGCCAGGTCCATGCCCGTCACCCGCAGCCCCGGCCGCCCGGCCGCGATCCGCCGGGTCACTGTCCCGGTGCCGCAGGCCACGTCGAGCAGCCGGCCGGCGCCTTCGGGTATCAGTTCGAGCACGGCCTCGGCCGCCGCCGCGGCCCGGGGCTCGCCCCCGCGCGTGGCGTCGTACTCCTCGGCCTCCCTGTCGTAGTCGAGCATGGGCGGCATCCGCTCAGTGCGCGCCGTGCACGGGCGCCAGCTCCTCCACCCGTTGCGCGAGCTTGAAGTCGAGCTCGGTGACCGCGCCTCCCACGCTGTGCGTGTTCACGGTGAGGGACACGGTGTTGTAGCCGAGGGTGAGGTCGGAGTGGTGGTCGAGCTCCTCCTGGACCTGGGCGATGTGCACGACCATCGCGGTGGCCGCGAAGTGCGAGCCGAGCCGGTAGGAGCGGGCGATCCGGTCGCCCTCCAGCGACCAGCCGGGCAGCTCCGCCAGCCGGTCCTCGATCTCCTTCTGCGACAGCGGTTCGACGGGCATGACCTGGCTCCTTCCGTACAACCGAGGGGGTTCGCCCCACCCTGTCACATCCCCTCCACACGGCGCCGTACGCGCGGCCGTGCCCTCAGCGTCGTACGCACTCGGCGGCGAGGTCGTCCGCCACGACGGTGATCTCGGCGCGCGCCTCGACGCGTTCCAGCCACTCGTGCGGCAGCCGGTGGTCGCCGTGCTGGGCGCCGAGGAGGTTTCCGCAGATGGCACCCGTGGAGTCGCTGTCGCCGGAGTGGTTGACGGACAGGAGCAGCGCGTGCCGTATCTCCGGCTGGGCCAGCGCGCAGTACACGGCGATGGCCAGCGCCTCCTCGGCGATCCATCCCGCGCCGAGCGTCTCGACCTTCTCCGGGGTCGGCGAGCCCTCGGCCGCCAGGTCCAGAGCGCGGCGCAGCGCGGCCGTGGTCTCCTCGTGCCCTGGGTGCCGGGCGAGCAGGCGCAGGGCGCGCAGCACGGCACCCTCCAGCGAGTCGCCCTCGACGAGATACGCGACGATCGCGGCGAAGGCGCCCGCGGCGTAGTAGCCGGTGGGGTGGCCGTGGGTCGTCTGGGCGGAGCGCGCGGCCATGGCGAACGCGGTGTCCGCGGGCACCCGGGTCAGGCCGAAGGGTGCCGAGCGCATCACCGCGCCGCACCCCTTGGAGTTGGAGTTGACCGGGCCGGGGCGGCCCAGCTCGGCCATCGGATCGGGGACGAAGTCCTGGGCGAGGCCGGAGAGGCAGGCGTTGCCGGGGGCGCGGCGCGCGTACAGCCAGGGCTGGGCGGCGAGGCCGTGGGCGTTCGCGGGCGGGCCGGGCAGACGCTGGGTGTCGAGCCAGCGGCCGTAGGCGTCCCGGACCAACCGGGACCAGGCGCCTCCGATGCCCTTGTGCCGCTCGCGCTCATGCGCCTGCCGGAGCCCCTCCACGGTGAACAGGGTCATCTGGGTGTCGTCGGTGACACGGCCCACGACGTTCTGGCCGTCGATCACGAGTCCGGTGATGCCCTGGGCTCCGTGCTTGGCCCGTATGCCGTCCAGCGAGGCGAACTCGATCGGATACCCGAGGGCGTCACCGATGGCGCCCCCGAGGAGACAGCCGCGCACCCGGGCCCGGTAGATCGCCGTGGCCTCCCAGGACGGGTTCAGCCGGTCGTACATGCACCACTCCTCGACTACGGTCCTCTTATGACCATTGTCGCGTCCGGCCCAGCTGCCTCGTCACCGGCCCCTGCCGATCAGGGCATCGGCCCGCTGCTGCGCGGCTGGCGGGAGCGGCGGCGGGTCAGTCAGCTGGAGTTGGCGCTGCGGGCGGGTTCGTCGGCGCGGCACATCAGCTTCGTCGAGACGGGCCGGTCGCGGCCGAGCGAGGAGATGGTGCTGCGGCTCGCGGAACACCTGGATGTACCGGTGCGTGAGCGCAACTCCCTTCTCCTGGCCGCCGGTTACGCCCCGCACTACCCGGAGACTCCGCTGGACGACCCGTCGATGGACGCGCTGCGCGCGGGCGTGGAGCGGCTGATCCAGGGCTATGAGCCGTATCCGGCGCTGGTGGTCGACGCGACGTATGACGTGGTGGCGGCGAACCGGGGCATCGCGATGCTCCTGGAGGGCGTCGCGGACCGGCTGCTCGCCCCGCCCCTGAACGCGATGCGCCTCACGCTGCATCCCGAGGGCCTGGCGCCGCGCATCCGCAACCTTCGCGAGTGGCGCGACCACCTGCTGGCGCAGATGGACCGTCAGATCGCTCTGCAGCGCTCGGAAGCCCTGCGTGTGCTGTACGAGGAGGTGGCGGCGTATCCGGTCCCGGACCGGACGGAGTCCGAACCGGCGGACTCCGCACCCCACTTCGCGCTTCCGATGCAGATCGAGCACGACGGCCGGGTGCTGTCGTTCATCTCGTCCATCTCCACCTTCAACACGCCGATGGATGTGACGGTCGCGGAACTGGCCATCGAGACCTTCCTGCCGGCGGATCCCGCGACAATCAAATATCTTCAGTCATTTGGTTCCTGACGGCTCGTCGACTTGCGGCGGTGCGTCGTCGGGACTTTCACGGTGGAGTACTGCTTGCCGTTCGTCGAGGTCTGCCGGCTGACCATCCCTGACCATCAAAAGCATGCGCACCCGCCGTCCCCATGAGACTTCTGCTCGAACATGCCACACTGCTCGCATACTTGGGCGCTCAGGGGAGGCGTGGCGTGAGTGAGCGGCGGGCTGCGCCCACCGTGGGGCAGGTGGTGCTCGGGCGGCGGCTGCAGGAGTTGCGGGAGGCCGCCGGACTGAAGCGCGAGGAGGCGGCGCGGGTGCTGCGCGTCGCTCCGGCGACCGTGCGGCGCATGGAGACCGCCGAGGTCGCGCTGAAGATCCCGTACGTGCAGGTGCTGCTCACGACGTTCGGCGTGCCGGACGAGGAGATCGCCGCATTTGTCCGGCTGGCCGAGGAGGCCAACCGGCCCGGCTGGTGGCAGCGCTACCACGACGTGCTGCCCGACTGGTTCAGCCTGCACGTCAGCCTGGAGGGCGCCGCCCGCATCATCCGGTCGTACGAGCCGCACTTCGTGCCCGGACTGCTGCAGACCGAGGAGTACGCGCGTGCCGTCCTGAAGGCCGGGACCGTCGGTCAGGTCAGCCCCCAGGACACCGAGCGGCACGTGGCGCTGCGGCTGGCCCGGCAGAAGCTACTCACCCGGGAGGACCCGCCCCACCTCTGGGTGATCATGGACGAGACGGTGCTGCGGCGCCCCGTCAGCATCCGCTCCGTGGTGATGCGCGAGCAGATCGACCGGCTGCTGGAGGTCAGCGAGAACCCGCGGATCACCTTGCAGGTCGCCGAGTTCGCCTCCGGTCCGCACCCGGGGACGTACACGCCATTCGTGCTGTTCCGATTCGCGGAGCCGGAGCTGCCCGACATGGTCTACAGCGAGTATCTGACCGGTGCCCTCTACCTCGACTCGCGCACCGAGGTGGCCATGCATCTGGAGGTCCTGGACCACATGACGGCGCAGGCGGCCTCCGCCCAACGCACCAGGACGATCCTGCGTGAGTACCGCGACACCTTCTGACCCGACCTACCCGACCACGCCGTTCCGGCGCACCCCTTTACCACGTCCATCCCTTCAGGCCCTTCAGGAGCACCCGCATGACCACCGGACATGAAGCAGGATCCACCCGCATCGACACCAGCCGGCCCCATCCCGCACGGGTCTACGACTGGTGGCTGGGCGGCAAGGACAACTACCCGGTGGACGAGGAGCTGGGCCGGAAGATTCTCGCCGTGGACGGGACCGTGCGGCGCGGGGCGCGGGCCAACCGCCGGTTCATGCAGCGGGCGACGCGGACGCTGGCGGAGGCGGGTGTGCGCCAGTTCCTCGACATCGGCACGGGCATCCCCACCGAGCCCAACCTCCACCAGGTCGCTCAGGGGGTCGCCCCTCAGGCGCGGGTGGTGTACGCCGACAACGACCCGATCGTGCTGCGGCACGCCGAGGCGCTGCTGTACGGCACCGAGGAGGGCACCACGGACTACATCCACGCGGACGTCCGCGACCCGGACGCCATACTCGACCTGGCCGGGGAGTCCCTGGACTTCGGGCAGCCGGTCGCGCTGTCGCTGGTCGCGCTCACCCACTACCTCGGCGACGACGGTTCCGGCGATGACGTGTACGGGCTGCTGAAGCGGTACGTCGACGCGCTCACCCCGGGGAGCTACCTGGTTCTCTCCCAGGTCACGCCCGATCTGAACCCCGAGGCGATCGAGAAGGCCGCCGGTCTGTTCCGGCAGAGCGGCACGCCCTTCTTCCCCCGCTCGCTCGCCGAGTTCTCGCGCTTCTTCGACGGTCTGGAGCTGCTGGGTCCCGGGGTGATCCCGGTCTCCGGGTGGCGCCCGGAGCCGGAGGACGTGGCCGCCCAGGCGGAGGGCATCGTGCCGGTGTACGCGGGGGTGGCCCTCAAGCCCTGACCCGGCCCTGGCGCGGCCACGTCAGGCCGCCCCGCCCTTGGAGTCCTTGTCGTCGTCGACGATCTCCGCGTCCACCACGCTCTCCTCGTCGCCCTCTGCCTGCCCGGGGCCGGGGGCGCCCTCCGCCGACGACTGCTGGGCCTGGGCGTACATCGCCTGCCCCATCCTCTGGCTGACGGCGGCGAGCTTCTCCACGCCGGCGCGCAGCGCCACCGTGTCGGCCTGGCCCTCCAGCAGCCCCTTCAGCTCGGTGACCGCGGCCGTCACCTCGCTCTTGGTGTCGGCCGGAATCCGTTCGTCGTTCTCCCGTAGGAACTTCTCGGTCTGGTAGACGAGTTGCTCCGCCTGGTTCCGGGTCTCGGCGGCCTCCCGCCGTTTGCGGTCCTCCTCGGCGTACTGCTCCGCCTCCCGCATCATCCGGTCGATGTCGTCCTTGGGAAGCGCGGAGCCTCCGGTGACGGTCATCTTCTGTTCGCGGCCCGTCGCCAGGTCCTTCGCGGAGACGTGCATGATCCCGTTCGCGTCGATGTCGAAGGCCACCTCGATCTGCGGCACCCCGCGCGGCGCGGGCGGCAGCCCGGTCAGGTCGAAGACACCGAGCTTCTTGTTGTACGCGGCGATCTCCCGCTCGCCCTGGTAGACCTGGATGCCGACCGAGGGCTGGTTGTCCTCGGCGGTGGTGAAGATCTCCGAGCGCCGCGTGGGAATGGTCGTGTTGCGTTCGATGAGCTTGGTCATGATGCCGCCCTTGGTCTCGATGCCGAGGGACAGCGGGGTGACGTCGAGCAGCAGCACGTCCTTGACGTCGCCGCGGATGACACCGGCCTGCAGGGCCGCGCCTACGGCCACGACCTCGTCCGGGTTCACGCCCTTGTGCGGGTCCTTGCCGGTGAGTTCCCTGACCAGGTCGGTGACGGCGGGCATCCGCGTCGAACCGCCGACGAGGATGACGTGGTCGATCGCGGAGAGCTTCACACCCGCGTCCTTGACCGCCTGGTGGAAGGGGGTCCTGCAGCGGTCCAGCAGGTCGGCGGTGAGTTCCTGGAACTGAGCGCGTGTCAGCTTCTCCTCGAGGTGCAGCGGACCCTCGGCGGAGGCGGTGATGTAGGGCAGGTTGATGGTCGTCTCGGTGGAGCTCGACAGCTCGATCTTGGCCTTCTCGGCGGCCTCGCGCAGCCGTTGCAGCGCCATCTTGTCCTTGCCCAGGTCGATGCCGTACTGACCCTTGAAGCGTTTGACGAGGTGGTCGACGATCCTCTGGTCCCAGTCGTCGCCGCCCAGCTGGGTGTCGCCGTTGGTGGCCTTGACCTCGATGACGCCGTCGCCGATCTCCAGCAGGGAGACGTCGAAGGTGCCGCCGCCGAGGTCGAAGACCAGGACCGTCTGCTCCTCGCCACGGTCGAGCCCGTACGCGAGGGCCGCGGCCGTCGGTTCGTTGATGATCCGCAGGACCTTCAGCCCCGCGATCTCCCCGGCCTCCTTGGTGGCCTGCCGCTGGGAGTCGTCGAAGTAGGCGGGCACGGTGATCACGGCGTCGGTGACGTCCTCGCCCAGATAGGCCTCGGCGTCCCGTTTGAGCTTCTGCAGGACGCGGGCGGACAGCTCCTGCGCCCGGTAGCGGGTGCCGTCGACGGACCCCTTCTCCGGGAAGCGCCAGCTCGCGTCGCCCATGTGCCGCTTCACCGAGCGCGCGGTGCGCTCGACGTTCGTCACGGCCTGCCGCTTGGCGACCTCGCCGACGAGCACCTCCCCGTTCTTGGCGAAGGCGACGACGGACGGAGTGGTCCGCGCACCCTCGGCATTGCTCACGACGGTGGGCTCACCCCCCTCCAGGACGGCCACCACCGAGTTCGTCGTACCGAGATCGATCCCGACCGCACGTGCCATCGCCGTCCCCTTCCGCCAGGGCGCTTCCCGCACTCCATCACAAAACTTGAGTGGCCCCTTGTCAATGCCTCGGCTCGACATGGGGGGCCTTTCCGACTGCCGGCGGGTACCCCGGAACGGCGGTGCCGCGCCCCCTTGGCGGCGGGCGCGGCACCTTGCGGACGTACGGGCGTCAGGCGAGCTTGGCCGACAGCGTGATGGTCGTACCGGCCAGGGCCTTGCTGACCGGGCAGTTCTTCTTGGCGTCCTCGGCGGCGGCGACGAACGCGTCGTTGTCGAGGCCGGGGACTGTGCCCTCGACGGTGAGATGGATGCCGGTGATGCCCTCACCCGGCTGGAAGGTGACGTCGGCGGAGGTGACGAGCTTGGTGGGCGGGGTGCCGGCACCGGTCAGGCCGTGTGACAGCGCCATGGAGAAGCAGCTGGTGTGGGCGGCGGCGATCAGCTCCTCGGGGCTGGTCTTGCCGTTCGCGTCCTGGGCGCGCGAAGCCCACGTGACCGGCTGTTGGCCGATGCCGGAGGAGTCGAAGGTGACGACGCCGTTGCCCTCGAGCAGGCTGCCTTCCCAGACGGTGTGTGCGGTGCGCGTGGTTGCCACGGTTCTTCCTTTCGCGTGTGATCCCGTTGCCGGGCTCCGTGGGCACCATCCGATCACAACTGCGCCCGGCTGACCCGCCGGACGGGTCGGCGAGCCGGACCCTGGGGAGAATCCCATGACGGGCGTCACAGTCAGGCCCTACAGTCACTTCCGTGGACGGGCTCCGCCAAGTTCCGCGGGAGGGCAGGGGCATCGGGGCCGGGCCGTGGAACAACGGGGGCGGACGGTGGCCGATCACCGCCCGCACGACGGGGAGTGCGCATGACGAGTCACACGAACAACGGGGTTTCCGGACGACGGGCAGTGATCTATGTCCACCCGTGGCCCGACGGCGGTGAAGGAGGCAGCGCTCCGGACCGGGCGGCCGCCGAGGCACGCCTGAGGGCCGTCACCGAAGGGCTGTCCCCGCTGGAACCGGTCGCACGGTCGACCGAGGAGGCGGACGCGTTGCTCGCGGCACACCCCGACGCGGAGATCGTGGTCCATCCCGGCACACTCCAGGTCCCGTCGGGGCCGAAACCCGGTGCCGCTCTCTGGTATCTGCTGCACAGCGGCGCAGTGCTGTGGCCGTGCGACGCCAGGGACGGCGCGGAGACGGCGCACAGGCCATGGCCCGGGAGCCCGGCGTTCTTGGTGGTCGACCAGATGCGCCGGTCCGCGCCCGTGGTACGTGACGCGCGCGGCAGCCGGAGTCGGGAGGCGGACTGCCGGGCCTTCGCACAGGCGCGCGATTTACGGGTCCTGGCGGTGCTGACGGGCCATCGGGCGACGTGGGACGGTGCGGTGTCGCTCCGGCGACCGCCAGGACCGCCACTGGTCGTGGTCGTTCACCCGGAGATCCGGGACCCTCGGGCCGGGACGCCGGACGCTCTGCTCTGGCGATGGGTGCGTCAGGGCCGGGTCGTCCACACCGGTCACCTGGGGGCGCAGGGTCAAGTCCGGCCTCCCGAGGATGTGCCGATGCCCACCCTGGACGAACGTCCGGTGAGCTTCAGCACCGGTCGCGACGGCGCCCCCGCGTCTCCCCCGGCATCTTCCCCTGGGTATCCGCAGCAACCTGGCCCTTGGTCCGGCTCCGACGCTGCCGCTGCGTCTCGCCGTGACCCCGGGTCTCTTCCTTTGTCTTCGCCTCGCCGTTTCAGCGCGCCTCCCCCTGCGTCTGCGTCTCGCCGCGCCGCAGCATCTCGCCCTTCCGCCGCGCCTTCCCCTGACGAGGTGGAGCGCGCTGTACGTCGCAGGTCGGCCAAGTCGGCCCGCGAGGTCCGCGAGCCCCACGACCGCCTGGGTTTGGCGCACAGGCCCAGGACAGCCAACACCGTCTCGGGTGGTGTCAGCGGCAACATCGTCCAGGCTTCCTCCATCGGTTCCCTCAACTTCTACGGCTCCCCGCACGGCCCCGGCCGCACCCCGCGCGACCCCGACCAGCCCCTCCCCCACGACGGCCTCTACATCCGCCGCAACAACGCCTTCGGCACCCGGTCCGTTCTCGGGGTGAAGGACCTCATCGAGCAGGGCGTCATCGTCGGGCAGGACCAGATCCGGTTCGACGACTTCGTGGTGGCCCGCACCGATCAGGTGCCCGGCCCCCGCCCCGGCGAGGCCGTCGCCGTCAGCCATGGACTCGCCGCCGTGCCGGGCACGTTCAAGGCGAACGAGGCGACGACTCACTTCGTGGAGGTCACACTCAAGGCGGGTGACACCCCACCCGCAGATGTCCCCGCGACCGAACCGCTGCCCGTGAACTTCGTCTTCGTCGTGGACATCAGCAGTTCCATGACAGGTGAGAAGCTCGCCACCGTCAAGTCCGCGCTGCACGCCCTCTACGCCGAGCTGCGGCCCATGGACTGCCTGGGCATCATCGCCTTCAACCACACCGTGAGCACGGTGCTGCCCGCCGTCGCCAAGAAGGACCTGACCATCGACCACTTCGCGCAGGCGGTCGCCGGGATGACCGCAACCGGCGCGACGGACATCAACCTCGGGGTGCAGTACGGAATTGACGAGATCAGCCGCCACTCGCGCAGCGGACGCACCGTCAACTGCCTCTATCTCTTCTCCGACGGCGATCCGACGTCCGGCGAGCGCGACTGGCTCACGATCCGTACGAACCTCGCGGCCAAGCTCCGCGGCGACCTCACCCTGTCGTGCTTCGGCTTCGGCTCCGACGCCCGCATGCCCGAACTGGCGGCACTCGCGGGGCTGGCCGGTGGTCACTCGACGTTTGTGACGCGCCCCGAGCAGGTCACGGCGGATCTGCACGGCGACCTCAGCCGACGCGACCACCTGGCCGCCATCGACATCCAGCTCAGACTCGACATCGACCCCGAGGTGGAGATCCGCCACCTGTACGGCCACGACCTGGTCAGCGACCCCAGGGCCCGCGCCGCCGTGCTCCGCGATGCGGTCCGGGCCGCGCAACGGGCCCGCGAGGACTACGGCACCGAGGCGCTGCCCGATCTCATCACCGAGGAGAAGGGCATCCGGATCTTCGCGCCCGACCTCGCCTACGAGGAGACGTACTGGGTCGTCCTCGAGGTGAGGGTGCCACCGGGCCGCGACCTGTCGGGGCTGGGGACCGCCACCGTGCAGTACGTGGACACCGCGGCCCGTGAGAGCCGCCGCCTCGAGATCGACCTCGCCGGGAGCCCGACGCTCTCCGAGGAGACCGTCGCGGTGCACGCGATCGGTCTGTGGACGAGCGAGGTCACCTTCTACGCGCTGGACGACCTCTACGACCGCGACAAGGAGGCCGCGAAGAACCGGCTGGAGCGGCATCTGCATGCCCTGGAGGCCGCCCACCACCACCTCCCGGCCGAGGAGTTCCGCGACGACCAGGTCACGCTCCGCAAGTTCATCACGCTGACCGGCACACTGGGCACCATGGTCGCCTTCAGCGACGCGTCGGCTGGCGGCGGCTTCGTGCACACCGTGAAGACGATGAACGACTTCGGCAGGGTCCGGTCGGGTTTCGTACCGCACTACTGACACCCCGCACAACGGACACGCCGCCGGACTCACCGCACCCGGAACACCGGCCCACGCGCCGTAAAGGGCAGCCGTGTCCCCTGCGGGATCAGGTACGCGTGCTCGCGACGCACCCGCAGCGCGTCGCACCCGCCGTCCGTGATGACGAGGAGCGGCGCGCCGGGCGCGAAGTCGTCCACCCGGTGCAGCAGGTCGATGCCGGGCTGCAGAAGGCCGTGGCGTGCGCGGGCGTCAGCGTGCCGTGCGCGAGCACCTTCAGCGTGTCCTCGTCGAGGTCGCGTCCGAAAGAGTGCAGCGCGTCGGAGAGCATGTGCCAGGAGCGGGCGTGGAGAACGGCTCCTCCGTCTTGGGCGGCTTGGAGCCGGCGCCGCTCTCGCGGATGTGGTTGCTCGCCGTCGAGGTTCTCAATTGACGGTTGCGTCGTCAGTTGAATTTCTCGCGCGTCCGCCGGCGGAATCGTCCCGCTCAGGCGGCGCGTTCGTTCTCGTTCTCGCCTGCGGTCAGCGGTACCTGGGGCCCGTTGCACTCGCGCAGCCAGCGGCGGAAGACGTGGTGGAGCCGCTCGGCGCCGACGAGTTCGGCGCCGTCCTCCGCCGGGGCGGACAGCGCCACCGGCGACAGCAGGAAGGGCCGCCCCTGGGCGCCGCCGAGCCCGCCGTGCGAGCCGATCTGCTCCTCGAACGCGAGTACTTCGCCCGCCTCCGGGTCGTACCAGGAGTTGATCATGATGTCGGCGGTGTGCGGGAAGGAGTGTGTGCGGCGCACGGCGTCGGCGGCGCCGGGGCCGAAACCGGCGAGCGGTCCGGTTCCGTCGGCCAGCCGGTCGACCGGGACCTCTGCGCCGTGCGCCCCCAGTACCACCCCGCCGTGTTCCTCGCTGCGGACGAGCACGAAGCCGATGCCGGGGTGGTGGGCGAGCGTCGACAGCAGCGCGGGGTGGCGACGGTCGATCTCCTCCTTGCTCATCCGGTCCGGCACAGCCGGGAAGGAGACGAGACCGAGGTTGCCGGAGGCCAGCACGACGGGCTCGAAGTGGCGGCGCCCGGGACGGTGCCGGTCGCCGCTCTCCTCGACGGGCCTGCGCAGCGCGGCGCGTACCGCCGCGCGGGCCTCGGCTTCGCTGTGGGTACGCTCCACCCTGCGTGGCACGGGCAGTCCGCACCCGGCTCGCACCAGATTGCCGAGGCTGAGTCCGTAACGCGTCTGGAAGGTCTCGCCGGGGCTCTGACCGTGGTCGGACAGGACGACGATCCGGTACGGGCGCGGGGCGTGCTCGGCGACCTGCGCGAGCAGCGCCAGTGCGCGGTCCAGCTTCTGCAGGACCTTCTCGGCGTCGCGGCTGTGCGGGCCGGAGTGGTGGGCCACTTCGTCGTACGCCACCAGGTCGGCGTAGACCGCGTTGCGTCCGGCGAGCATGTCGCCGATCACCGCGGCGACGACGACATCCCGTTCGACGACGGTGGCGAAGGCGCGGACGAGGGGGTAGAGCCCGCCGCGGGCGACGCGGGGCCGCTGCTTGCCGATACGGGCCCGAGTGGACTGCCCGATCTCACGGACGACCTCCGCGACGAACGCCATGGCGGTGCGAACGGCGTTGGCGGGATCGCTGAAGTAGGCGAAGTATCCCGCGCGGGAGCGGTTCTCCTTCCCCCGCCGCGCGGATACCGAGAGAACAAGGGCGAGCTGGTCGGCGCCACCGCTGAACAGGTTGCCGCGGCTGGCGCCGTCGACGGTGAGGAGGCCGCCGTCGCCGGTCCGTTCGATGGCGCGGCGCTGGAGTTCGGCGGCGCTGGTGGGCCGGTTGCAGACCATGACCTCGCGCTGGTCCTTCTCGTACCAACGAAAGGCCGGGATGTCATGGTTGGAGCCGTGCAGGATGCCGAGCTGGCTGGCGCCGGTCTGGCTGGACCAGTCGGTGCGCCAGGCCGTCAGGCGGTGGGTGGGGCCCCAGCCGTTCCCGGTGCCGAGCCAGGAGGCCACGGTCGGCATGAGTCCCTTGTCGACGGCCGCCCGCAGCACGTCGTGTCCGACGCCGTCGAGCTGGACGAAGACGGCGCCCGGGGTGACAGGCCCTGCCTGCCCGTCACCGCCCTTGCGGCGTCTGTCGGCGAGCCGGTACAGCCGCCGTCTGTAGGCGTCGTCGTCCCGTACGGCCAGGGCGGCGCCGGTGGCCGAGGCGACGGCGGACATCACGGCGGCGACGACCACGGCGGTCTCGGGTGCGGCGTCGCCGCGCCCGGAGGGGTTGATGCGGAGGGCGACCAGCAGCAGGGAACCGTTGAGGAAGAAGACGAGCAGCCCGAGGACGAGGGCGGGCACGAGCAGCAGCAGCCGGACCAGCAGGGGCCACACGAGCGACGACAGCAGACCGAAGACACCGGCGCCGGCCGCGGCGGTGACGGCGACGCGGGTCACGCTGTCGCCGGCCGCCGACTCCAGCCGGAAGTCCGGGAGGATCGCGGCGAGGACGAGCATGGTGACGGTCGACGCGGCCCATACGGCGATACTGCGCCACACTCCGCTGACCAGGCTTCGCCAACGCCCGTGACCCACGCCCTGCTCACCTCACGTCCCGGTCCACGCGGTCCTCGGGGATCCGCCCCACCTTGTCACAACGGCCCGGGGCGCTCGCTCATCGGGACGGTACCGTCAGGTCAACGGCCGTCGTAGCCCGCCGTCGGCATGGACAGACGGCGGTGGACCCGGGCCTTCATCTGGGCGTCGTACGACGGTTCCGCGCGGCCGACGGTCTCGACGCGGACGCCCCGGCGCGCGCACTCCGCGGTGAACTCGTCCACGGAGGACAGGGCCCGCTCCAGGACGCGGCGGCTGGGCGCCACGAACAGGTCGACGAGGCCGGCCTCCACATCGGCCCACAACGCGCAGTGGTCGGGGCGCAGGCCTCGCACGAGCAGTTCCCGCGTCACCACGTATCCCCGTTCCGCCGCCCAGCGCGCACACATTGCGTACTGGCTGCGGGAGTCGACGAGGAAGGGGTCCGCGTCCAGCTCCTCCAACGGCGTCAGGCTGGCGATCGCCGTGACCCGGACCGGGGCAGGCCGGCCGGTGGCGTCGCGCATGCCGGAGGTGCCGCGCGCATCTCCCATGGTGTCCCCCTCACCTCAGGGTTTCGCCGCCGACCCTACTCCTGCCCGTAGGCTCGAGGGGAGTCGCGCGAAGGAGGCAAAGGAGTGCCGGTGCAGATCACTTGGTGGGGTCATGCCACCTGCACGGTCGAGGACTCCGGTGTGCGCGTCCTGACCGACCCGGTGTTCGCCCGCCGCCTTGCGCATCTGCGGCGGCGGCGTGGTGCTCCGCCGCCGGCCGAGGCCGCGGTGGCGGACGTGGCGCTGGTCTCGCATCTGCACGCCGACCATCTGCACGTGCCGTCGCTGGCGCAACTGGCCGCGGGCACCCGCCTGCTGGTGCCGCGCGGCGCGTCGGGCCAGGTGCCGGGGCTGCGCCGCCTCACCCGGCTGCGGTTCACGGAGGTCGTGCCCGGCGACCGGGTCCAGGTCGGTGACCTGGTCGTACGGGTCGTTCCGGCGCGGCACGACGGGCGTCGGCTGCCGATGGGGCCCCATCGCTCCCCCGCGCTCGGGTTCGTCGTCGAGGGCGACGCCCGGACGTACTTCGCCGGGGACACCGGTCTGTTCGAGTCGATGGCGGAGGAAGTCGGGCCGGTCGACGTGGCGCTGCTGCCGGTCGGCGGCTGGGGCCCGTACCTCGGGGAGGGACATCTTGATGCGGGGCGCGCGGCGCAGGCGCTGGCCCGGCTGATGCCGCGCAGCGCGGTACCGGTGCACTACGGCACGTACTGGCCGATCGGGATGGACGCCGTGCGCCCCCATGAATTCCACGCGCCGGGCGACGAGTTCGCGCGCCTCGCGGCGGAGCGCGCGCCGGAGGTGGCGGTGCACCTCCTGTCCCACGGCGAGAGCGTGCGCCTGGAGGCGGCCCGATGACCACCGTGGCGCTCCGCGCGGTCCGCCGGCCCGCGACCACCCACACGCCCCGCACCGCAGCCCGCCGCCCGAAGCCCGACCCCGCGCCCCACACGGCAGCCCGCCGCCCGCTGCACGCCTCTGTGCCCCGAACAGGCCCCGACCCGGCAGCAGTCGGCGGACCCGCGGCCGGACAGGGGGTCTCCATATCGCCGCCGAGCGCTCGCTCCGGCGCGTCCCGCCTCTCGGCCCTCACGCTCCCGGAGGTAACCCGGTGATGTTCCTCGCCGCCGCGAGTACCACCGTGCCCGCGGAGTCCACTCAGCAGGCGGTCGGTTATCCGTCTCTGTTCCTGCTCGTGCTGATCGGTGCGCTCGTGCCGGTCGTGCCGACAGGTGCGCTGGTCAGCTCGGCGGCGGTCGTGGCCTTCCACCAGACCGCGCCCTTCTCGCTCGCACTGGTCTTCGTCGTGTCGGCGTTCGCGGCCTTCCTCGGCGACATCGCGCTGTACTGGCTCGGGCGGCGCGGCATGTCGTCGAAGAACGGTTCCCGCTGGCTGGAGACGATCCGCGACCGCGCCCCGGAGGATCGCCTGGCCCAGGCTCAGGAGAGGCTGAGCGACCACGGCATCGCGGTGCTCACCCTTTCGCGGCTCGTGCCGGCGGGCCGTATCCCGGTGATGCTCGCCTGTCTGCTGGCCGGGATGCCACTGCGGGACTTCGCGCGGGGAGACGCCCCGGCCTGCCTCGCCTGGGCCGCGGCCTACCAGCTGATCGGCATTCTGGGCGGCTCCCTGTTCCCGGAGCCGTGGGAGGGCGTGGTGGCGGCGGTCGCGCTGACACTGGCGATCAGCGCGGCGCCCGGCGTATGGCGCCGGATGCGCCGGACCGCCGCCCCCTGAACACCGGGCGCCGCTCAATCCAGCACCCGTGACGCCCCCACCGGCAGGTCCCACAGGTCCTCGCGGGCCAGCCCCGCCTTCTCCCAGGCGGCCCGTACCCGCGCCAGCGGTTCCAGGACCGGCTCGGCCGACAGCACGAACGTGCCCCAGTGCATGGGCGCCATCCGCCGTGCGCCGAGGTCGGCCGTCGCCCGCACCGCCTCCTCCGGGTCGCAGTGGACGTCGCTGAGCCACCATCGCGGGTTGTAGGCACCGATCGGCATGAGCGCCAGGTCGATCCCCGGATAGCGGCGGCCGATTCTTTCGAACCAGTGGCCGTATCCCGTGTCGCCCGCGAAGTACACGCGCTGTCCGTTGCGCGCCGTCAGCACCCAGCCGCCCCACAGCGAACGGCAGGTGTCGGTCATGGTGCGCTTGGACCAGTGGTGCGAGGGGACGAAGTCGAAGCGGACACCGTCGAGTTCGGCGCCCTCCCACCAGTCCAGCTCGGTGACGAGGGTGAACCGGCGCCGCCGGAACCACGGGGCGAGGCCGGCCGGTACGAACACCGGTGTATGGCACGGGAGTTCACGCAGGGTCGGGGCGTCCAGGTGGTCGTAGTGGTTGTGGCTGATGACGACCGCGTCGATGCGCGGCAAGGCACTCCAGGCGATGCCCACGGGGGTGATCCGGGCCGGTGTACCGAGGATGCGCCGTGACCAGACCGGGTCGGTGAGGACGGTCAGTCCGCCGATCCGTACCACCCAACTGGCGTGCCCCGCCCAGGAGACGGCGACCGTGTGGGCGTCGACCCGCGGGAGCGGGCCCGGCTCGTACGGCAGCAGCGGGATGTCCTTGAGCCCCTCTGGCCCGGGACGCACCGCACCCTCGCGGGCGAAGCGGGCGAAGGCCTTGAGGCCGGGCAGAGGCGCGGTCAGCCGGTCCATGAAGGAACGCGGCCAGATACGGCGCTCGCCGAGCGTTCGGGGCTCGGCGAGCGGAGGGAACGGGGTCAGCGGCTTGGGGTCCGGGCTCAGCAGGGGCATGGAGGCCGGCTCACCGGCGTCCTGGTGCGCCGGAACGGAACTCGTGGTCGACTCGGACTGCTGCGTCATCGAGGATGCTCCCATCGCTGAGCGTCGTCGCGTAGATCGTCGAAGACCGATCCCAGGTGACTCAACGCGCGTCGCACGTGTGGCAGTTCCAGCGGCGCGGAGGAGATGAGGCCCTGGGCCCGTTCCTCAGCCGTCGTGCCGAGGAGGGGACCGGTCGACAGACGGACGCGGAGAGCCGCGAGGTCGTCCCCGAAGCGATGGCCGCCGGGCGCGGGCATACCGAGCCGGGCGCTGAGGAAATCCTCCAGTTCCTGTGCGTCGCCGACGCCGTGCGCGTCGAGCGCGGAGCGCAGCGGCTCCAGGTCGGCGTAGAGGTGGCGCCCGGCCTGCGGGGGCCGGGCGAGGGCGCCCGCAGAGACGACTGCATGGTGCAGGGCGGCGGCCACGCGCGCGTGCAGCGCGATACCGGCGGTGAGGCGCTGGGCGACGTCGGGGGGCTCGTCGAGGGCGTACGCGGCCGCGGCGGCGACCGGGTCGGCGACACGGGCGCCGAGCGCGGTGAGCACGTCGAGGACGCGGGCGCGCAGCCCGGCGCCGTCGGCGGTGGCCGGGAAGCGGGCGACGGCCGCGGGCCAGCCGGCCGGCAGAAAGGCTCCGGCGAGGTCGGTGACGACGGTGACCCGGTCGGGGTACATCTCGGCGGGGCTGAGCAGCACGGTGTCGTGCGGCCGGTGCACGGTGTCGCGCCAGGTCTCGTCGCTCACCAGGTGGAGCCCCTCGCCAACGGCGGCCTCGACGGTCTCGTGCACCACTTCGGGCGGTGCGACGGTGGCGGTCGGGTCGTCGGCGACCGCGAGCACGAGCAGGCGCGGGTCGCCGCCTTCGGTACGGATCCTGCGGACGGTCTCCAGGAGGGCGTACGGGTCCGGGACGCCACCGCACTCCGCGGGTGTCGCCACGTGGTAGACGGACCGCCCCAGCGCCCGGACCTGGGGCGCCCACCAGGCGGGGCACGGCCGCGGGATCAGCACGTCACCGCCGAGCGCGGCGGTGACCGCGACGAGCAGGGCGGGGGCGCCGGGGGCGGCCGCCACCGCGCCGGGCTCGGCGGGCAGTCCGCGTCGGCCGAAGTAGCCGCAGGCGGCCTGGAGGAGGGTGGGCAGTTCGCCGGAGGGTTCGGCGGCGTCGTGGTCCGCGGTCGCGGCGAGCGTCATGGAAAGGCCCGGCAGGACGGGCAGTCCCTGGTCGGGAAGGTGCGGGCCGTAACGGACGGGGCCGTGCCCTTCGGGATCCGTCCGCCGCATGCGTGCCTCCGCGCAGTCCGTGGTGACCTGACCGGCCCCCGGCTCGCTCCGGGCCCTCGGTCCCTGGCCGCCGCCTGTTTTCGTACTCCTGTTCCGTTACGGTCTCGTTGACGGCCCTCGGGCTCTGAGTACCCAGTGCTGTGCCCCGCCATGGGCGTCCGCCGGGGCTGCCCCGGTCAGGGCGTCAGCCGCGCACGGACCACCCCCCTCTCCACACCCGGTGAACCGCGGCGCCGAGCGCTGCCGCGATCAGAAGACAGCCCATGACGAGCGCGGGCACGGACTCGGTGAAAGCTCCGCCCTCGCCCGCCTGCACCCCGTGCTGGGCTCCCACGGGCGGCTCGTCGTCCTCCTTCTGCCCCGGGCGCGCGCTCTGACTCTCGCCCTGCTGTTTCTCCTCCTGCTTGCCCTGGGCATCGGGCTTGCCCTGGGCATCGGGCCTGCCCTGGGCATCTGGCTTGCCCTGAGCATCGGGCCTGCCCGGAACATCCGCCTTGCCTTGGGCATCCTGCTTACCGGGAGCATCCAGCCTGCCCTGAGCATCCTGCTTACCCGGACCATCCGGCTTGTCCTGAGCATCCTGCCTACCCGGAGCATCCGACTTGCCCGGAGCATCCTCCCTACCCGGAGCATCCGACTTGCCCGGAGCATCCGACTTGCCCGGAGCATCCTCCCTACCCGGAGTCTCCTGCCTGCCTTCAGCTTCCCCTTGCAGCTTCCCCGGGCTTTCCCCCGGCCGCGTGGAGCCGTCCCGGCTCACGCTGAACGAGGCCTTCCACGGCATCTCACGGCTGCCCGGGGCCACCGGGCACCGTCCCTCGACACCCCACTCCGCCTCGCGCCCGGCCAGGCCGGCGACGGTATCGACGGGCCCGTCGGCCGGAATGCGTGCCGTCCCGCTGTACCGGACGCCGGTCGTGGCCCCCCTGCGACCTGCCACTCCGCCGGCGCGGCCTGCCGTGCCCTCACCCCGGCCCCCGTTGCCATCGGCCCGGTTCAGCCGGACCTTTCCCCCCTCGAAGCCCTGAGAGACGGCCTCGATGAACTCGGGAAGGGCGCCACTGACCGCATCGCAGGTCACCGAGACCGTGACCTCACCGCCGGGTGCCGCTGAGCGCGGGCTGACATCCGCGGACGGATCGGCGAAGGCGGGCGGGGCGACGGCGCCCAGGGCGGCACCGGCCAGTGCGGCGGCGGACAGGACACGGGCGCTGCGGCGCATGCGGGGGCTCCTTAGGCCGGGTTCCTCCGGGGCACGGCGGTCGTACCTCCCAAACCCATGACAGCCCGCCCGGGGCAGGGCCGCGCGCGGCCCTGCCCCATTCGCGCTACCGGCGCCGCCGGGTGGGTGACGACGGCGGGCCGGGGCCCCGCGGTTCAGTCGGACAGCGACACAAGCTGCCGTTCCAGCCCTCGGCCGCGCTTGTCCACCACGGCCGCGGCGACATCGGAGAGCTTGCGGTTGGTGCCCTGGGAGATACGGCGCAGCACGCCGAAGGCCGCGTCGGCGTCGCAGCCGAGGACGTGCATCACGATCCCGCACGCCTGGTCGACGACGGGCCGCGAGCGCAGGGCGGTGCCAAGCTGGTCGAGCTCGGTGAGCGCGGCACGGTAGGAGCGGTCGCGCACGAGGCAGCTGGCGGCGAGGTCGCCGAGCGCCCGGGCGGGGCCGTGCAGGGCGTCCTCCAGGGTGCCGGGCCGGAAGCTGTAGAGGCTGAGGGTGACGGTCAGCCCCGAGCGCCGGAAGGGGATCGTGACGCTGGACCGTACGCCCGCGTCGAGTGCGACGGCCCGGTACGCGGGCCAGCGCTCGTCCCGCAGCAGGTCCGCCGCGTCGACCGGCTCGCCCGACTCCAGCGCCGCCGGGATCGGCCCGTCGCCGGCCCGGAGCTGGACCGCGACGAGTGCGGCGAGGTCGGGGTGGGTGACCGCGGCGGGCCGGTCCGCGCCGTCCCCGGCGACCATGCTGCTGGCACCGCAGCAGTCGCTGGTGCAGCGCGCGGCCTGTTCGGCGAGTTCCGACAGCCGCCGCCCCGGAAGGGCCGATTCCGGGGAGTCGGTTCCCAGGTGATCGAGATGTTGGGTCTCCGGCATTCTCCACCTCCACTCGCGTGCGCGTGCCCGCTCGCCGCCGGGGAAAACGGAATGCGCCGGTTCCGTCAGTGAAGCCCCTGGACATGACCCTCTCGGGATACGTTCGTCGGATGGCGCAGACGGACGAATTCGGTGAAGAGCTCGCGGATTTCGTACGCCGGGTGGCGGAACTCAAGGCGGCCCGTTCGATACCGGCGGGCGACCTGCCCACCGTTCTCGACGCGGCGATCTTCGAACTCGACCATGTGGCCGGTCGGTTGTGGCCGTGGTACCAGCGGCTGGCCACGGGCGCCCAGGCCGTGGCCGACTCCGGTGAGCGCGAGGAGCAGCAGCTGCTCAAGGCGCTCTTCCAGCGTCTTCCGCTGCCCGTCGCGCTGGTGGACCGCGAGACGGTGGTGCGCCGGCTGAACTTCGCGGGCACCGCGTTCACCGGAGTCCGTGCGGGCTATGCGACGGGCCGTCCGCTGACCGGGTTCCTGGCCCACGCCGACCGGGCCGCGTTCCGTTCGCAGACGGCCGCCGTCGCGCGCGGCGAGGGCGACCGCAGTCTGAGCGTGCGCCTCCAGCAGCGCCCCGGAGTGCCGGTGCGGGCGACGCTGGCCGCGCTGCGGCCGAGCGGTGAGCCGCGCACGGCGGTCCTGGTGGTACTGCAGCCGGCGGACGCCCGGGTGCCGGCCGGGGAGCACACGCCTCCCGGCGGCATCCCGAGCCTGACCGAGACCACCCGGCACGCGGCACTGATGGACCTGCTGGACGCGATGACCACGACCCTGCTGACCGCGCCCGCCGACACGGTCCTGGAGCGGGCGGCCCGGGTGCTGCACGGCCGGTTCGCGGACTGGGTGGTGGCCGACGCGGGGGCGGCGCGCCTCACCCGTACGGTTGTCCTCGGCCCCTCCGGCGAGGAGGCTGCCGCGCTGGCCGCGCAGGATCCGGCCGAGTGCCCCCTGGTCGCGGAGGCGGCGCGGGGCGGCTCCGCCTCCCTGCAGGTGCGGCCCGAGGACCCGGAGGCCTTCGGCCGTGACGCCTCGGGCGCCCCGGTCCTCGTCCGCGCGAACGTCACCTCGCTGCTGTGCGTACCGCTCACCACAGGGGGCACCGTGCACGGGGTGCTCACTCTGTTCCGCAGCGGTGCCCGGCTGGCATTCTCGATGGCGGAAGCCCAGGCGATGGACATGATCTCCCGTCACATGGCATTGGCGCTCGGCGCGTCGGTCCGGACGGAACCTAGGCGGCGTCCTGCATCACCTGGTCCCGCAGCCGGTTGCAGCAGCGGCTGATCAGCCGGGAGACGTGCATCTGGGAGATGCCGAGCCGTTCGGCGATGCTGCTCTGGGTCATGTCGTCGAAGAACCGCATGTAGAGGATGGCTCGTTCGCGTTCGGGCAGGGCCCGCAGCCTGGGCTTGACGGCCTCGCGGTCGACGACGGTGTCGAGCGCGGGGTCGGGTGAGCCGAGGGCGTCACCGATCGAGAACCCGTCCTCGCTGCCCGGCAGTTCGGCGTCCAGTGAGAGGGCCGTGAAGCTCTCCAGGGCCTCGAGGCCCACCAGGACGTCCTCCTCGCTCATCCGGGCGCACTCGGCGATCTCGGCCACGGTGGGCCCCCGGCCCGAGACGGTCTGCGCCAGGTCCTGGCGGGCGAACCGCACCCGGTTGCGCAGGTCCTGGACACGGCGCGGCACGTGCAGGGTCCACATGTGATCGCGGAAGTGCCGTTTGATCTCTCCGGTGACGGTCGGGACGGCGTAGCTCTCGAAGGCGTGGCCGCGCTCGGGGTCGTACCGGTCGACGGCCTTGACCAGGCCGAGCGCCGCGACCTGACGCAGGTCGTCGAAGCTCTCGCCGCGGCTGCGGAAGCGCCCCGCCAGCCGTTCGGCCATGGGCAGCCAGGCCTCGACGATCTCGTCGCGGAGCATGTCGCGCTGTCGGCCCGGGGGGAGCGTGGCGAGCCTGCGGAAGGCCTTCGCGGTGTCGGGGGCGTCGTCGTGGGGGTGGTGCTTCGCGCTCGCTGTGTTTCGCATGGTGCGTCGCAACTCCCTTGATGGTGCCTTGGGTGGACGGTCACCGTGGGAGCGCGCCGCGCCGGACGGGCACACCCGTGGCGGGTCTTCGCCGCTCCCACGGACGTGCCTCCTGTCCGAAGCACTGAGACGCGCCTGCCCCGCCGTATGCGCGGCAAACACCGGACGCCCTGCCAAGCCCCAGGTTTTCCCGGCACAGCCCGGGTGACTCGACAAGTGCGATCCGTACGTCCCTCTCTTCCCACAGGAGGTCCCCGATGACCACCAAGGTCGCCGACCACGTCCTGGAGCGTCTGCGTGAGTGGGGTGTGGAGCATGTCTTCGGGTATCCCGGCGACGGCATCAACGGTCTGCTGGCCGCCTGGGGACGCGCCGAGGACCGGCCGCGGTTCCTCCAGGCGCGGCATGAGGAGATGGCCGCGTTCGAAGCGGTCGGCTACGCCAAGTTCAGCGGCCGTCTCGGAGTGTGCGCGGCCACGTCCGGAGCGGGCGCGATCCACCTGCTCAACGGCCTGTACGACGCCAAGCTCGACCATATGCCGGTCCTTGCGCTCGTCGGCCAGACGGACCGCACGGCGATGGGCGGCTCGTACCAGCAGGAGGTGGACCTGCACACCTTGTTCAAGGACGTGGCCTCCGACTTCGTCGAGACGGTGAACGTCCCCGAGCAACTGCCGAACGTCCTCGACCGAGCGATCCGCACCGCGTACGCCCGCCGCGCCCCCACGGCGGTGATCATCCCCGGTGACGTGCAGGAACTGGGCTACACACCGCCGACGCACGCGTTCAAGATGGTGCCCTCCAGCCTGGACCGCAGCGCATGGACGGCGATCCCCACCCAGGAGTCGCTGGAGCGGGCCGCCGAGGTCCTCAACGCCGGCGACAGGGCCGCGATCCTGATCGGCCAGGGCGCGGCGGATGCACAGGCGGAGGTGCAACGGATCGCGCTGCTGCTGGGAGCGGGAGTGGCGAAGGCCCTGCTCGGCAAGGACGTGCTGAGCGACGAACTGCCGTATGTCACCGGGGCGATCGGGCTGCTGGGCACGCGCCCTTCGTACGAGCTGATGCGGGACTGCGACACTCTGCTGACGATCGGTTCCTCGTTCCCGTACACCCAGTTCCTGCCGGACTTCGGCAAGGCGCGGGGCGTACAGATCGACATCGACCCGCACATGGTCGGGATGCGCTATCCGTACGAGGTGAACCTGGTCGGCGACGCGAGGGCGTCCCTTCAGCGGCTGATCCCGCTGCTGGACGCCGACCGCGGGCGCGAGTGGTACGAGACCGTCTGCGCGAATGTGGCGCACTGGCGCGAGGTGATGCAGAAGCGGGCGGAGCTGTCCGCGGACCCGATCAACCCCGAGTATGTTGCCCGGGCGCTGGACCCGCTGCTGCCGGGGAACGCGATCGTGACGTCGGACTCGGGCTCGGTGGCGAACTGGTACGCGCGGCATCTGACCATGCGGTCGGGGATGCGGGGGTCGCTGTCGGGGACGCTGGCGACGATGGGCTGTGGGGTCCCGTACGCGATCGGCGCGAAGTTCGCCCACCCGGACCGGCCTGCGATCGCGCTGGTCGGTGACGGGGCGATGCAGATGAACGGACTCGCGGAGCTGATCACGGCGGCGAAGTACCAGGACCGCTGGACCGACCCGAGGCTGGTGGTGGGGGTCTGGAACAACCACGACCTCAACCAGGTGACGTGGGAGATGCGGGCCATGGAGGGCGCTCCGTCGTTCCTGCCCTCCCAGGAGATCCCCGACGTGCAGTACGCGGCGTTCGCCCGCTCCCTCGGGCTGACCGGTGTGCGGGTGGAGAAGCCGCGGGACGTGGAGGAGGGTTGGCGTGCGGGCCTGGAGGCGGACGGTCCGGCGGTGATCGAGTTCCTCACGGACCCGGCGGTGCCGCCGATCCCGCCGCACGCCACCTGGAAGCAGCTGGAGTCCACGGCGGCCGCGTTCCTGAAGGGCGACGCGGATCGCGGCGCGATGGTCCGCCACGGCTTCAGGGCGAAGGTGCAGGAGTTCCTGCCCGGGCACGGCCACAAGTAGCCACCGGTTTGTTGAACGGCGCTGAAGAGTTCAGTTGCGCACGAAACAGTTCAGTGGTCAGTTCAGTAGCGCGGTGAACTGTTCAGTGCGGAACTGCCGTACTTGACATCGTGGTGCGGCTGATACTCCCGGACGTCACGCCACGGGGCTTGCGGAATACGCTGGGCACCCAGCGGCCATCGGCGCCATCGGCGCACCGTGCGGGCAGGAGCAGCGCTGGCCTTCTCGGCCGGCCGGGTCCCCTCCCGTGACGGTGACGGGGCCACGATGAGGGCTCACCGCTGTGCCTGAGCTCAAGGCGGATGGAGGCATTGGCCGGGGACGTCTGTCCGGTCCGTCGGGCGTGAGCAGCGGCAGCAGGACTTGGTCGATGAGGCGCCGCGTGGATCGGATCACGCAGGGATGAGGTGACGGCCCTTCGTGCGAGAATGCCGATCTCGGGAACACGTGTAACCGTCAGACGCACGCCGTCCCCTTATCTGTTGGAGGGGCCGGGTCAAGTCCGTCTGGGCAGTGTGGTGCGTGGCTGGCCCAGCCTTATCTCGGTGCGCAGACGGCTTGATGGTTGTCTGGCGACATGATGATGGATGGGGTCGGGCTCACGGAGTGCGGCCTCTCGGTCTTTTGAGGCCGTGGGGTGGCACGAGGCGGCCGGGCAGGGGACCTGCGAAAGCCGGCCACGGGCATCGTGGAAGTCGGGCGGGGTCGCGCACCGGGCGCCGGGGACGTCGGGCCGGGATGAGTGCCTGGTGGCCCAGTGCATGTGGCACGCTCCAGCCGCACTCCCGAGATGGACAAGATCGCGCCGACAGACGCCGCCACCGGGCACGACCTGACGCTCGACGCAGCTGTTGCCCTGGTCAGCCGCCATCACGGAAGTCCCCCAGCCCGCTGAGGATGGGATCCAACCCAAAGGGGAAGACCTCTTCGACAAGCACCGGCAACGCCTCCGCGATCGAGTGGACAGCGGGGAACCGTGCCGGATCCACGCCCCGGAGGGCAGCGACCGGCACCTCGTTGCGCCGCCCACCGGCGCCGTTCTCATGGTTGAGCTGTATCGCCAGGCCACATACGTGGCGAGCCAGCGTCACATACGCGCATGTGGCCAGTGAGGCCTCGAATCCCGCCTTGAGCAAAAACGCGACACAGCGCTCCCGCAGCGCCATCGCGTTGGGGCCGACGGGAATCTGCTCGGCCAGCAGCCTGGCAGCGTTCCCGTGCCGACCCAAGGCGCGGAACATGGCGTGTGCCACCACTGTCAGAGACCACTGCCAACTCGCCGACGCCAGTTCTCGATCGTCCAGTTCGACGAGGCCGAACATGTGGTCCACGACCTGCGCCACGAGCTCTGCCCGGTTGCCGAAATGCCGGTACAGCGTCGCCGTAACCGAGCCCAGGCGCTCGGCCAGGGCCCTCATCGACAGCGCCTCCGCTCCCTCCTCGTCGACGATCTGCAGCGCCATGGCGACGATCCGGTCCGGTGGGACCGCCGGACGACCTGCAGGGCGGCGCACGAACTGATCCATCTCCTCGCTCAAGACCACCGTGGCCGTAACACGCGGGGGCTTCCACTTGACACGAAACTATATCGGTAACAGTGTAGCCATTATGAGTACCTGGTCTGAGCCCCAGCCCGATTCCCGGTTCGTCGAGGTGGACGGCCTGCGGATCCACTACAAGCGTGCTGGGCACGGCCCGGCACTCGTGCTGCTGCACGGCAGTGCCTCATCGCTGCAGCACTTCGACCGCGCGACGGATCTGCTGTCGGATTCGTTCGATGTCATCCGTCCCGACCTGCCGGCGTTCGGACTGACTGGCCCGCGCAAGGACCGCGACTACCGCGTTCCGGCATACGCCGCGACGGTGGCGGGCTTCCTGGAGGCGCTGGGCGTGCCGCGCTACGCGTTGGCCGGCAATTCCCTGGGCGGCAACATCGCCTGGAACGTCGCGCTGGATCATCCGGAGCGGCTGACGGGCCTGGTTCTGGTCAATGCCACCGGCTACCCGGAGAAGACGGTGCCCGCGGGGATGCGCCTGACCCGCAACCCGCTGGTGCGGCCCCTGCTGAGGCGGGTGATGCCGCGCGGGGCCATCGAGCGCAGCCTGCGCGAGAGCGTCGGGCCGTATTCGCAGATCGTGGACGACGCCATGGTGGACCGCGCCTATCAGCTCATGAGCCGCCCCGGTAACCGCTCGGCCTTCGTCGACTTCTGCAACACCGACCAGCCGGACCGCAGCGCTCAGATCCCCCGCATCACGATGCCGACGCTGGTGCTGCGCAGCGCGAGCATCGACGGCCAGCACTTCGCCCGCGACATCCCCGGCGCCCAGGAGCTCGTCCACCCCCACGGCGGACATCTGCTGCCGGAGGAGGAACCGGAGTGGGTCGCGGACGCGATCGCGAAGTTCCTCGGCTCCTGCGCCGACACCCCCGCGAACTGAGGGCAAGGAGGCCCGTTCCATGAAGTACTTCGTCGCCTCGGGCGAGGACCGCAAGCTCACCGCCGACTCGCGCAAGGCGCTGCGCGGCAGTTTCATCGAGCTGTCCGACGGTGTCACCCACTACGAGTTGACGGGGCCCGAGGACGGAGAAGTGGTCCTGATGGCGGGCGCTCTGACCATACCGCTGTTCTACTGGGACGGCCTCGTCGGCGAGCTGCACGCCCGCGGGTTGCGCACGCTGACCTGCAGCGCCTACGGCCGCGGCTACTCCGACCGGGTACAGGCGCGATACGACGAGACGCTGTTCACGCGACAGCTGGCCGAGCTGACGGACCGGCTCGGCCTGACGGCGCGGCCCCTGCACCTGGTCGGCACCTCCATGGGCGCGCTGGTCAGCATGACGTACGCCGCCCAGTACCGCTCGTCGGTGTCCACTCTCACCATCGTCGGGCCGGCCGGTCTCGCGAAACCGCAGTTGACCTCCCCCCACCGGCTGCTGCGCAGTGATCTGCTGGCCGGACTGGTCGCCGGCCGCCGTGGCCTTCAGCTGCTCCAGGGGCACCTCGGGCACAACGTCCGCGATCCCGAGCTCGGCACGAAACTGACCGAGATGGTCCTCGACTGCCTCCGCTTCGAGGGCTCGATGTACGCGGCCTTCGACACCCTGCAGCACCTGCCTCTCACCGGCCGTGAGGACCTCTTCCGGCGGACGGGGGCACTGGGCATTCCGACGCTGCTGCTGTGGGGCGACGAGGACCACGTCACGCCGCTGGCGCAGTTCGACACGGCGCGCGCTCTGCTGAAGCCCCAGAAACATCACGTCATTAACAGTTGCGGGCACATGGCCCCCTTCGAACGGCCTCTTGACGTCGCCGATCAGCTCGTCCCGTTCGTGTCCGCACGCACCGAAAGGCTCGACTCATGAACCGTCCGCAGGCCATCGACGTACTGATCATTGGCGCCGGCCCCTCGGGCTCCGCCTTGGCGATCGACCTCGTACGCCGCGGACTCGACGTCCGGATCGTCGACAAATCCCCGCACGCTTTCGACGGCTCGCGTGCCAAGGGCATTCAGCCCCGCAGCCTCGAAGTCCTCGAAGACCTGGGCGCTCTCGACGACGTGCTGGCCGGCGGCGACATCTATCCCAAGCTCGGGCTTCATGCAGGACCCATCGGTGTGCCGTGGAAGATGTTCCCCCACAAGGAGGCGACCCCGGACGTCCCGTACCCGAACACCTGGCTGATCCCGCAGTTCCGCACGGACCGCGCCCTGCACGCCCGGCTCGGTGAGCTCGGCCGTCAGGTCGAGTTCGGCAAGGAACTGACCGAGCTGACGCAGGACGAGGACACGGTGGTCGCCAAGGTGGTGGGCGCGGACGGGGTCGAGGAGATCGTCGCCCGCCATGCCGTGGGGGCCGACGGCGGCTCCAGTGCGGTGCGCAAGCAGCTCGACATCGGTTTCGTGGGGACGACGGACGAGGCCGACCGTGTGCTGATCGTGGACGCCTCCGTCAGTGGCCTGGCCCGTAACCGGTGGCACATGTGGCCCGGCCTCGGCGGCAAGCTCATCGGCGCCTGCCCGATCCCCCACAGCGACATGTTCCAGTGGATGATCCGGCTCACGCCCGACGAGAAGCCGCCCCAGGAGATCGGCGCCATCATCGACCGGATCCACTCCCACACCCGCAACCGGCACATCCAACTGCACGAGATCCACTGGACGTCCGTGTTCAGGCCCAACATCCGTCTCGCGAAGCACTACGGCCGCGGACGTGTCTTCCTCGTCGGCGACGCCGCGCACGTCCACACCCCGGCCGGTGCCCAGGGCCTGAACACCGGTATGCAGGACGGCTACAACCTCGGCTGGAAGCTCGCCCAGGTCCTCGCCGGAGCCGACCCGGCCCTCCTTGCCACCTACGAGGCCGAGCGGCAGCCGATCGCCGCCGGGGTCCTGGGCCTGTCCACGGAGAAATGGGGCGGCATCGCCAAGCTCGACCCCTCCAGCATGAAGCGCGGCAACGACGAGCAGCAGCTCTCCCTGACCTACTACGGCGGCCCGCTCGCCCCCGCCGACGGCATGCGCACCGAGACCCTGCGCGTGGGCGACCGCGCCCCGGACGCCCGACTGCTCGGCGCCGACGGCGCCGAGACCCGCCTGTTCACCCTCTTCCAGGGACCGCACTTCACCGCCATCGCCTACGGCCCCGGCGCCACCCGGGACCTCGAACTCCTCGACTGGCCGACGACGGGCGCCCAGCTCAAGCGGCTCACGATCGGATCGACCGCGGGCTTCTCCGACCCCCAGAACACGCTGCGCAGTGCCTACGGCCTGACCGGCGACACGCTGCTGCTGATCCGTCCCGACGGCTACATCGGACACATCGCCACCCGGGACTTCCTCACGACCACGCAAGCCGCCGTGCAGGCGATGACGCCCGAGGCAAGGAGCCGCACCATGTCCCAGCCGAGCCACACCTCCCCCGGTTCGGGGGCCACTGAATGAGCCGCATACTGCTGCGCGGGGCGCAGGTCATCACGATGACGCCGGACCGGCCGGACTCCGAGCACACCGATGTCCTCGTCAACGGCGACCGCATTGCCTGGGCCACGGTCGATGGGGCCAAGGCACTGGGCCTGGCCGACTGGGTGGGAAGTATCGAGGCGGGCATGCAGGCCGACCTGGTCGCCGTCGACGCCCGCGCACTCAACCTGTGGCCGGCACACGACCCCGTCGCCACGGCTCTGCACGCCGACATCGCCAACATCGAGGCCGTGATGGTGGCGGGCACCTGGCGCAAACGCGATCACGTTCTGCTCGCATCCGGCCTCGACAAGGTCAAGGACCAGCTACGTGAGTCCGGAGAACGGCTGCTGCACAGCATCAGGCCCGCGGGCTCTCCCGGCTGACACAGCGCAACGACCCCAGATGAACCGCGCCGACGGGCACGGCACCGCGTCCTCGTCGGCGCGACGGCCACGCGCCTCCCAGAGCCGCACGCCGCGGCCTCGTTCCCACAGCAAGAAGGTGCCGTGAGCAGCCCCATCCCGACTACCGCGGGGATGCCCCGCGACGCTCTGCACCAGGAGCAGATCGTCCAGGCGGCCATCGCCCTTCTGGACGAGGGCGGCATCGAGAGTCTGACCATGCGAAGACTCGGCAGCCGTCTCGGTATCACCGCGGCAGCCCTCTACTGGCACGTCAAGAGCCGACACGATGTGCTCCTGATGGCTGCTGACACCGTCTGGGGGCAGACACCTCTCTCCGCTCTCGACGGTCTCGAATGGCGTCCGGCCCTCCTGGCCATGGCGGACAACCTGCGTTCGATGCTCCTCAGGCACCCCTGGCTGCTGGCCACCATGACCGTCCAGCCTCTCGACGGCCCTGCCAGGGACCGCCATGACGAGCACCTGCTGGCGGTCTGCCAGGCGTCCGGCCTCACCAGACGGGATGCCGAGCAGGCCGCCCAGAGCGTCGTCACGTTCGCGATCGGCGCCGCCCTCGCAGCCACTCCTCGCCCGCATGTGTCCTTCGGCCTGCAGTCACTTCTCGACGGCGTCGAAGCCAGGCTTGCCGCCCGCACCCGAGTCGACACAGCAGACGAGGCAGACGCTCAGCTCGACCGCCGTCCTCTGAACCACCTGGATCCACCGCGTGGATTCTGATCTTCGGTATCGGAGCGCGTCTCACCTGCGCAAGCACGGACTAATGAACCGGTCCGACTTCGACGTCGACGTGATCGGCCGACCCGGAACCTCGCGTCGGCGTCCTGGACGGCGAGGCAACGCGGACGCTGCAAAGGCTGGAGTGTACGAGCGCGCAATCGTTGACATGCTCCCAGGCACCGGTGCGCAGTGGATGTCGCCGCGTGGCAAGGTGGTGGTCACAAGCCTTCCGGCCGAGAAGCCTCAGTGTCATCCGTCGGCACCTGCGCTCGGCGCTTGCAGAGTGCGGAGCGACGGACGTACGCCTCAACCACGCTGTCACGTTCCTTGATGCACGCGGCGAACTCGGACATGCGCGAGCAAGTATCGTCTTGGGGTGTGACGGCGCCAACAGCGAGGTACGCAAGCTCATTGGGGCCACGTTGGTCGGATCCGACTTCACCGACACATGGCTGTCGACGAGCACCTGCACGGCATCCGGGACCCAGCTGAAGTCATGGCCGCCTCTTTTCGGATCGCCGCCCCAGCTGGCCAGGGCCCATCCGGAAGTGACCCGGATCCTGAACCGTCGTGGCCTGCAGCACATCCATTCTGAGATCGGACTCGCCCCCCGCGCCCTGCGGGACGTGGAGGAAGGCGTTGCGTCCGGCCGCTTCGACGTGCCCGATCCACTCGTCGCCCTCTCGGCGCTCGGTGAAGGCCAGCTGGCCCTCTGGGAACTGAGGTCCGCACGCCCCGATGTCAGCGCCGACGAAGCGCGGCTGACATGGCGGAAATGATCCTGTGCATGCTCGGTCTCCCCCTCGAGGAAGCACGCGAAGTCGCCCGGCGCCCCTTTCCCGCTCTCGACTGATCGAGCCGGCCTGGCCGTCGAGGCCGGTTCGGCATGTCCGGGGCGGTCAGGGCTTTGCCAGGGCAGTTCGCAGAGCGTCGAGGGCGGCAGCGCGGAAAGCGGTCATCGAAGGTGCTTTGCCGTCGAGCAAGGCATCAGCACCGTGGTACATGCCTGATTCGACCCGCAGCTCGCAGGCGACGCCGGCCTCGCTCAGGCGTCGGGCGTAGTCGACGTCTTCGTCGTGGAACAGGTCGATGTCGCCCACGCCGATCCACGCGGGCGGCAGCCCGTCGAGGTTCTTGCGCCTCGCCGCCGCAGCATAGGGGCGATCGTCGAGGTCCTGTGGCGGGCGGCCGAGGTAGGAGGTCCAGGCGAAGCGGTTGGAGTCCGGGGTCCACGTATAGATGGCACTGTCGGGAGGGTCGACGCGTAGAGCCGTGCGGTCGTCGAGCATGGGGTAGATGAGGAGTTGGAACCGGACCGGCACTCCTGCATCGTGGGCGCGCTGGACTACGGCGGCGGCGAGCCCGCCTCCGGCGCTTTCGCCGCCGACGGCGATGCGGGCGGGATCGATGCCGAGGGCGGCGGCGTTGGCGTGAAGCCAGCTAAGCGCACCGAAGCAATCGTCCAAAGCTGCGGGGTACGGATTTTCGGGTGCGAGGCGGTAGTCGACGCTGACGACCAGAGCGCCCAGTTCGTCGGCAACGCGGCTGCACCAGGTGTTTTCCTGCCGAGCGGCACCCATGACGGTTCCTCCGCCGTGGATCCAAAGCAGCGCTGAGCGCGGTGCTTGGCCTTCTGCCTGGTAGGTGAGCACCTCGACGGGGAGGTCGCCGGTCGTGGCCGGCAGCGTGCGCTGCTCGATGCGGACGCCTGGCCTGGAGGCGGCTCCCGCCAAGGGCACGAGGCGGCGAGCGATGGCCAGAGTGACCGGGTTGCCGAAGTTCAGCGGGAGGAAGAGCACTGGGTGCCGCAGCTCGCGAGGGACTGCCGCCAGGGCGCGGCGACGTGTGCTGATCGCCGCAGCAACGCCGAGGGTTGCTGCGGCGCCCAGTTCGGCGAGGACTCGTCGGAGCGTCATGTACTGCGCACCTTTCGTTCGGGTGGTCACGGTTCTCGGGTTCCAGGGTGGCGCCTTGACGGTCGGCCGCGGTTTCCAGTCCGGGCAGTGGTTGCCGGCAGATCTCGTGGGCCTCGTCTCTGGTAAGGCCGAACATCGGCAGCAGATCCTCGATGACCTGGTCGGCCGCTTCGGCGTCGTCGCGTTCGGGGTTGTCGTGCAGGAGTTGGCCGCGGCAGAGCGCCGCGTCCGCGAGGCCATGTCCCTGTTCACGCCGGCCAGGGCCAGTCCGTTCCCGCTCTGACGAGCCCTACTTCGGAGGCGAAAGCCACCGCCCGGTCGCGGGTCCCGGCACCGATCCTGGCGAGGATGCTGCTGACGTGTGACTTGACCGTGGTTTCGGCCGGATGCAGGTCCTCGGCGATCTCTCCGTTGCTCCGACCCGATGCGATGCGGGCGGAAACCTCACGCTCGCGTCCGGCGAGGTGGTGGAGCGGCCGCTGTCGTCCCGATCCTGGTCTGGGACGGAACGTTTCAGACGGTGAGCGAAGGTGTCGAGGAGTCTGTGGGTCACACTCGGCGCGATGACGGCGTCGCCTCTGGCCACTGCGTGGACTGCGGCGATCAGAACGTTGTCGGGCTGTGGTGCAGAGGCCATACGGACCCTCTCGGAGCCGGTGTCGGCCTCGCCGACGACGGTCAGTCCAGGTTGTCGTTCGAGGATTACGCGCGCGGCAAGACGTGGCAGGGGCTCTTCGTCGACGATCAGCAGGGTCATCATGGTGCTGGTTCTTTCGTGGGGGCCAGCGGTACGGGCGTCTACGGCGCTGCCCGGGTAGGCCCTACTCGTGTGCGATGTGTGCGCGGTGTTCGGCGAGCACGTCCAGTCCGAAGTCGGAGGTCAGGTCACGCCACACCGAGTGGGCGTGGTTGGCGTACCGCTGTGTGTTGTCGTACTCGATGAGGACGCGAGGGTCCTGCACCCGGTAGTAGTGCGGTTCCCCGGCGTCCGTGCTGCCCGCCCAGCCGAAATGCACCGCGTCGAGGACGATGTCAGAGGCGTAGTGGGTGTCGTAGGCGTCTGCGAGGAACTCGGGTGCCCGTCCGGTGTAAAGGCTGACGAGCCGGCGCAACAGGTGCCGCTGCTCCTTGTTCAGGTCGCGACCGCTGATGCCTTTGGGGGGAATCGTGATGGCCACGCGCGCGTGATCGTTCTCGGTGTATCCGCTGCCCGCTTCCGCCCGGCGGTCGATGTCGTCGACAAGCCGGTCCAGCTCAGGGTCGGCGAACCGGCCCCGCCACAGGTCCTGCATGTGCATCATCGTGTCGCCGTGTTCGACGCGTGGGCGGTTGCCGGAGACGATGTCCGAGACTGCGGACGGGTGGAGCAGGGCGCTTTGGAGTTGGCCCGTGTCCAGACTGCGGACCAGTTGACGGGCCGTCTCCTCAGGGCCTTCCAAGGGCCGCAGGGTGCCTCCGATCAGCTCGGTCGTGGCCGGGTCGGCACCGATGAAGCAGGGGGTCGTGGAGACGAGCCGGCCGGCGACGACGAGGTTGTTCAGGGAGATGTGGTGGCCGCCGAACCGCCACGCCCAGACACGGTCGCCGGGGCGGCCGAAGATCCTCAGCCAGTAGAGGCCGGGGTCGCGTCCGCGCTGCCTGCCCCAGTGGACCCGCCACCCTTCCAACTGGTCCAGGACGTTCTCCAACCCCATCACGGTGGTGACCGTGGCGTAGCCCGGAATGGACAGTCCGGTGGCCACCAACTGCATGGCCAGGCTCTGTTGGCGAGCGTTCTGGTCTCGGACGGCGAGCCCGCCGTGTTCGGTGGGAGTGTAGAACCAGCGCAGGCGCTCGGCCTCCGCATCCGGGTGGAGCGGGGAGTCGTAGGCGGCGAGCGGGAGTTGGTCCTCGCTCAGGCTGTTCAGCCAGGCGGTGGCAGCATCGGCCATGGCGGCCGCTGCCTTCTCCCGCCCGGCTGCCAGGGCGTCGGGCACGGTGCCCTCCCGGTCACCGGTCACCGGCGGACTCCGGGGCCTCGGAGATGTCAAGCATGACCTTGATGGCGTTGCCCCGGCGCTCGGCGTAGGTGTCGAACGCCTCGGCTACGTCGGGCAGCCCGAAATGGTGGGTGACCAGTTCCGCGGTGCGCAGCCGACCCCGGGCGGCCAGGCCGACGGCGCGGGCCAGCGAACCGGTGCCCTCGCCGCGGACCGTCTGGATCGAGATGCCGTTCATCACGGCGTGGTTGAGGTCGGCCCGTACGGGCCCTTCGAAGAAGCCGACGAGGACGACCTTCCCGGACCGCTTGGCCATGCGCAGCGCGTCGTCCACCGCACTCGGGGCGCCGGAGCACTCCAGGACGATGTCGGCGCCGATCCCGTCGGTCGCCTCCCGAACCGCCGCTACGGCGTCCTCCTCCCGGGAGTTGACGATCAGGTCCGCGCCGAAGGACTTGCCGATGGCGAGCCTGGCTTCCCGCGTGCCGGCCAGGGCTACGGTCCTGGCCCCGAGTTCACGTGCGACCTGTACCGCGAGCAGCCCTATCGGTCCGGGGCCGATCACCGCGACCGTGGATCCGACGAGCAGGGTGTCGAGCACGTCGAAGGCGTGCATCACGGTGCCCACGGTGGTGAGGACGACCGCGGCGTCGAAGTCCACGGTGTCCGGCAACCGGTGGAGGGTCGCCACGTGGTTGAGCGCGTACTCCGCGAAGCCCCCGTTGACGGTCATCCCCTGCACACGGTGCCCGGTGTGCCGCAGGCCGTAGTTGAGGCAGTCCGTGTAGGCCCCGGCCAGGCAGTTGGCGCAGCGCATGCAGCCGCGGTGGGCTTCCGTCACCACCCGGTCGCCGACCCGGAACTCGTCCACGGCGCGGCCCACCGCGGCGACGACGCCGGCGTACTCGTGGCCGGGTACGAACTCGCCCGCGGCCGGGCCGCCGTCCTTGAAGAAGTGGCGACTGCGGATCTTCAGGTCCGTTCCGCACAGGGACGCCCTGCGGACGTGTACCAGAACGTCTTCCGGTCCCACCTGCGGCACGGGCAGCGTCGCGACGGCAAGGGTGCCGGGCTCACCCAGCACCGCGGCCTGCATGGTTTCCGGCAAGGACATAGGGGCCTCCAGTTACGGCCATGAACATGCGTCGGAAATCGAACCGAAACGGCCCTGTTCCCCACCTCATCTTGCACGCCGGCAACGCCTATTCCCTATTCGCGGCGCATAGGCATCCCTTATGCATGTCGCGAGAGATTCCTATTGGAGACCCATCACGACCTCGTGGCAGTGTCATTTGGAAACGACGAACGGGGCCACCGCCCAAGGAGCAAAGCTGTGGATCTGGGAATTTCGGGCAAGACCGCGCTCGTACTGGGCGGAGGTGGGGGTCTCGGCGGCGCGATCGCCCAGGCCCTCGCCGCTGAAGGCGCCGCTGTCGCCGTCGCGGACATCAGCCCACAGGCCGCAGAGAGCACCGCCGAGGCGGTGGCCGACGCGGGCGGGAAAGCCGTGCCCCTGGAATGGGATCTCGCGGACCTGGGCGCGATCGACCAGCACATCGCGGCAGTCGAAGGGGCGCTCGGTCCCGTGGACATCCTGGTCAACAACACGGGAGGGCCGCCGCCCTCGCCGGTTGCGGGGCAGGACCCTGAACTCTGGCAGAAGCACTTCCAGTCCATGGTGCTGTCCGTCATCGCGATCACGGACAGGGTCGTGCCGCTGATGCGGAGCCGCGGCTGGGGCAGGATCATCACCAGTGCCAGCTCGGGGGTGATCGCCCCCATCCCCAACCTGGGGCTGTCGAACGCCTTGCGGGGCAGCCTGCTCGGCTGGTCCAAGACGCTGGCCCGGGAAGTCGCGGCCGAGGGTGTCACCTGCAACGTGGTCGTTCCTGGACGGATCGGCACCCAGCGGACCAAGTTCCTCGACCAGGCCAAGGCCGATCGGGAGGGCAAGTCCGTCGCGGAGACGTCCGCCGAGAGCGTCGCGTCGATCCCTGTGGGCCGCTACGGCGAACCGCGGGAATACGCAGCCGCCGTCACCTTCCTCGCAAGCGTCCAGGCCTCTTACATCACAGGCTCGGTCATCCGAGTCGACGGCGGACTCATCGCCAGCCTCTGAAAAAGACATCGGACTTCTGAGGAGGCAGAAAAAAATGGCACCCCTGGACCGCAACACCAATGGTGTTTTCGCCATCGCACCAACGCCCTTCGACGAGGAAGGCGCAATCGATTTCGACTCACTCAGCCGACTCGTCGACTTCTACGCAGACGCCGGCGTCACCGGACTGACCCTCCTGGGCCAGATGGGCGAAGCACCCAAGCTGTCCCACGAGGAAAGCATGCGTATCGTCCAGCACGTCCTCAAGCGCACCGATCTGCCGATCGTCGTGGGTGTCTCCGCACCCGGCTACGCCGCCATGCGGGCTCTCACGGTCGACGTCATGTCAGCCGGTGCCGGCGGCGTCATGATCGCCCCGCCGAACACGCTGCGTACCGACGACCAGATCGTGAGTTATTACGAGGGAGCGGCGGGCGCCATCGGCGCGGACGTGCCGTTCGTGATCCAGGACTATCCGCTGTCCTTCTCCGTCGTCATGTCCCCTGCCGTCATCGCCCGCATCGCGAACGCCGCGCCCGGGTGCGTGATGCTCAAGCACGAGGACTGGCCGGGCCTGGAGAAGATCAGCGCACTCCGGCAACTCGAAGCCGACGGAGCGATGCCCCGCCTGTCGATCCTGTGCGGAAACGGCGGCCTCTTCCTGGACTTCGAGACCGAACGCGGAGCCGACGGAGCGATGACGGGCTACTGCGTTCCCGAACTCCTCGTCGACGTGGTGCGCCACACCGCCGCCGGCGACCGTGACGCCGCCCATGACGTCTTCGACACCCACCTACCCCTGCTGCGCTACGAACAGCAGCCGGGCATCGGCCTGGCCGTACGCAAGTACGTCATGAAACGCCGCGGAATCCTGGCCTCCGACACCCAGCGCAAGCCCGGGGCCGCGCTGTCGGCGCGTGCCCGCACCGAGATCGACTACCTGCTGTCCCGACTCACCCTCAAGGACAGCAGGGTCGCACTCACGGCATGACGCGCAGATACCACCCCTCAGCAGCACAGCAGTACGGCACCACGTCACCTGGCCCCGCCCCACCAGCAGACCAGGACTCTGCCCATTCAGGAACTCCCGTCTCCTGTCTCCGACACGCGCTGCCCTCACGCATCCCCGCCAACGCGAGCTGCGTGCCATGCCGACAGCACGAGTACTGGGCAACGCTCGGCCGCGTAACTTGATCACATGCAGCTACGTCAGCTGGAGTACTTCCTCGCGGTCTGGGAGGCGGGCTCCTTCAGCAGAGCGGCTGCGCGGCTCTATGTCACGCAGCCTTCGCTGTCCCAGCAGATCGGGGCCCTGGAGAAGGAGCTGGGCGCGGTCCTGCTGGAGCGCGGCCGGCAAGGGGTGACGCTGACTCCCGCGGGCCGTGTCTTTCTGCCCCGAGCACAGAACGTCGTCCGCGCGGTTCAGGACGCGCAGGACTCGGTGCGCGAGGTGGTGGAGGGCCGTCAGGGCGACGTCCACGTCCTGACCGTACGGTCCGTCGCCTCGGGGATCCTGCCGCCGTCCGCGGCGCGCTGGCACTCGACGTACCCCTCCACCGTGCTGAGACTGCACGACTACTCCCACCGCCGGGACCTCGAAGAGGCCATGCGCAGTGGCCAGGGCGACATCGCGGTCGGTCCACGGCCCGAACCGTGGGAGGGACCCGTCATCTCCCTGGGATACGAGGAGATGGTGGTGACCGGCTCGGCCGAATACCCGGCGGGGACAGCGGCCGATCCGGCCGAACTGGCCGCTGCCGACTGGGTGCTCTACGAGCAGGAACAGGGCATGAGCGAAGTGGTGGACCGCCTGGCAGGGCACCTCGGGTTCACGCCGCGCGCCGTCGCACGCACGGGCCAGGTCTCCGCGGCGCTCCTGTTCGCGGTCGAGGGGATCGGTGTGACGGTGACACCGGAGAACGCGGTACCGCTGCGCTGGTCGAGGCACGCCCGGCGGATCGGGCCCGGCTATTTCCGGGAGCTGGTGGTGTTCAGCAGGAAGCTCCCCTCCCAACTGGCCGAGCGGTACCGGGACATGCTCACCACTGTGGAGTTGCCGCTGACCGCGGAGCGGGATCTACCAGAAGGAGCACTACGCTTCTAAGCTTGACTCTGTCGGGGATCTTGGAGTTTCCCGGTGCCGCAGCAAGATCGACGGGCAGTACTGCCCGTACGGTACGAACTGGCACCGGGGGTGAAGCTTCGGCACCCCGAACCGGTCCGGGAGGCGGGGGGCGAGGGGAAGGGGCTGCTGGCGACGCTGCGGAGGGTGATGTTCGGGGCTAAGAAGGAGAGTTGAGGAGGGGGCCTTTCCCTCGGGGGCCCACCCGTCATGAGCAGTGATGCGGGGCACCGCCAGGCGCACCCTGGCCCGTCGAGGCCCTGAAAGAGATTGCGGGCTCCGCATCATTCCGCTGCGGTGGGTGACACCGATCCGCATCCGCCACCGTATCCGTCGAGCAGCTGCCGCCGGGTCCCGCACCGCCGGACGACCCGGCTTGACGCGCTGCGGCAACAACGCCTCCAGCCAGGCCCATTGACCGTTCGCCAGAAGACCCTATTCGCGGCCTTCAGCCTTCGGAGAGGTTCTCGCTCCAGCGCGGTCGATCACAACGGCCGGGGCAACCGGCTCACGTCGTCACACTGCGCGGCGGCGGACACCCGGTCCCGGAACCAGCAGTGGGCCGGGTCGTACGCCCAGCGCGGAGACCACGCCATCGCCATGACGTAGGGCCGGGCGAGGGACGCGGGGACCGGGGCAGGGCGCGTTCCCGTCGGCCCGCACCACGTGTCCGCCAGCCGCCTGGGCACGAGCGCGGTGAGATCCGTACCCGCCACCAGCGGGAACAGTATCGCGAAGCTCTCCACCCGCACGGTGATCGACCCGGCGAGGCCCTCCCTCTCCAGCAGCTGGCCCGGCGACCACGGCATCAACGGTGTGTCGTAGCAGACGGCCCACCGTGCCTGCGCGAGATCGTCGCCCTCGGACTGCCGAGTCGCGCTGACGATGCGCACCCACTGGTCCTCGTAGAGGTCGAGCGACGGAGTCCCGTCCGGGAGCGCGGCCCGGGGCACGATCACTGCATCATGCCTGTCGATCTCCTCGACGATCCCTGCCCGCATGTCGTTCGTGAGCAGATCCAGGCGGATACGTGCACCAGTGCCGTGCGCCGTGACCTCGCGCACCAGTGACGTGGCGAGCGTGCTGCAATCGTAGTCGGAGAGCAGCAGGGAGAACTCGCGGTCGAGCGAACCTGGTTGCAGGCCGGCGTTGGCCCCGAAGACGCCGTCGAGTTCCGCGGTCAGCAGTGAGACCCGATCGCGCAGGCGCTCGGCCAGCAGCGTGAGCTGGGTTCCCTGGCCGGGGACTCGGACCAGCAGTTCATCGCCGAAGTGCCTGCGCAGTCGCTTGAGCGCCGCGCTGCAGGCCGGCTGGGAGAGGCCGATACGGTGCGCCGCGGCCGTCACACTGCGCTCTTGGAGCAGCGCGTTCAGCGGCACGAGCAGATTCAGATCGAGACCCATCACGTTCCAACTTCATCCATGCGGTGAATGAAACCCATAACAAAGTTCCACTGTACAGATGGAATGGGGTGTGATGAGACTAAAGCAGCGGCCGCGCCGAGCACGCGCCGCCGCAACGGATCGACCATTCGCGAGCAAGTCGGAAAGACCCAGGGGGCTGAACCGCCCAGCAACAACGGCGTTTCCTCGCCACCGCTTCCAATCGGCCGCTTCAGGTCGCCCCACCTCCAGGATTCTCCCTGGGTGCAACGTATCGGAGTGAATCATGATCAAACTTATTGTCGCGGCCCGTCGCCTGCCGGGCATGACACGTCAGAAGCATTGGCAGCATTATCAGAACGTCCATGCGGCCAAGATCCTGGCGGGCCCCGCCGATATGCTGGCCCACCTCTCAAGGTATGTACAAAACTTTGTGATCGACGCTGCCTATGGCGCACCGGATGCGGCACGAGTGGCGCCGGCCGAAATAGATGTCGTAAGCGAAATCTATAACCCCTCGCCGGAAGCGGTAGGTCTCCTGACGTCGCACCCCTATTACCTTTCGGTTATCCAGCCGGACGAACACCTCTTCGCCGACGGGTCGGCCCTGAAGGTGCTGGTGACAGCCGAGGAGCGTGAGCAGGTTGCCGTGCCCCGGCGCGGTGCCGTCAAGCTTGTCCATTTCATAGCCACGCGCGAAGGTGTCGACCGGGAACAATTCTTCACCGCATGGCGTGCGGCCTCGCAGGCGATTGTGGCTGATCCTTCATTGTCGCCCGCGCTGTGTGGCTACACCCGCAGTCATGCACTGCCGGTGCCCGAGGAAGCGACGCGCGATCTTTTGGGCGGCGCCCCCATAAATGTCCATGCCGGCGCCACAAGCATCTGGCTGGACAGGGCAGACGACCTTTCCGGCGTCGCCCGCTACCGCGAGCTCTTCGACGAAATCATGGTCTCGGCATCGGACAGCCTGGTCGATGCCTCTCAGTCCATGTTCCTGATCGTGCAGGAACTGGAACATTACCCGTATCACGCCTAGGGCCCGTTGCGAAAGTGCTGGTCACAGCCACTCGTTGAGGACTGCGACCAGTACGGCCGCCTCGTATCGGACAGCGAACTTAACTCTGTCGGGGATCTTGGTGCCGGCGGAGTCAAGTGCCCAGGGTTCGCCAGGACTTCAGGCGAGGGATCTCGCGTTGGTCGAGGTAGTTCTGGAAGGCAGTGGGCCGACGGGGTGTGGGGGCTTCCTCAGCCGGTGGCAGTCCGCTGAGGCGTTCGATGTTGACGGCGATGGCTGTCAGGACGTGCTGGACGTGGGCCTTTCCCTGTCCTCGGTAGCGGCAGCGCCGCATACCGTGCCCGTGGGCGAACTCGTTGACCGTGCTCTCCACTCCGGAGCGGACCGCGTAGCGGGTCTTCCACTCGGGGGTCTGCTGCTCGGCGCGGACGCGGAGTTGCAGGTCGCGGAGCTCTCGTGGGGGAAATCCCACGGTGCGGGCGTCGTCGGCGGTGCTGGTGCACTGGGTGCGGGTCGGGCAGGGGCGGCACTGGCTCTTGGTGAGCCTGGCCACGATCAGCGGGGCGGCGGTGGGTGAGGAGGTCGGGTAGGGGCCGTGCCAGCCCGCGCTGACCTGTCCCTGGGGGCAGGTGACCTGCTGCTTGTCGTAGTCGATGTGGAAGTCGTCGCGGGCGAAGCCCTCGTTTCGGCGGTGCTGGCGGGTGGGGTTGCTCTTCAGCGGCCCGGAGACGGTGACCTGGTGTTCACGGGCGGCTTGTTCCAGGTGGGGGCAGTCGACGCGTCCTCGACGCCCGGGAGTCGTTTCGTTCCGACTGGCGCGGAACCTGACCCGGGACCAAACACGAATCACCGGACCAAACGCTCAGTAAGGGCCCGTAAAGAAGTGGGGCCGTCGGGGAGTTCGCGAATGCGGGATGCCTATGGCAGCCGACCGGTGAACCCGTGCGGGCGACGTCCATGACTTCCTCGGCAACTCGCTGAGCAAAGGCCTGCCCTCAGGACCATCTACAACCTGGCGGCACCGGCTGCGTGAACGTCGTTACGCCCACGCCCCCGCGAACTCGCTCCGAAGCCGACCTACCATAACGGTTACATTGTTGCCGTTATTTCGCTAGGCTGAGCCGCTGCATCGATCGACCGAATCGCCCGTCTGGGCGCCGAGCGATGCGCTCGGCCGGCAACTCGACCGCGCCCGACACATCCCATAACGGTCTCGTGACGCCCCGCCCGCCATCAGGCCGTCACCCTTGACGCCCACGCCGCCGCGACGCCGGCACCTGGAGATACCTCATGATCCTCACCATCACCCTCGCCTGCGCCATCGCCCTGATCTTCGGGGGGATCGGAGTGCTCAACACACTCGCATTGCCGAAGGCGCGCGAGCTGGCCGCCGAGACCGGCTTCTCCGTCGCCGCCTATCGCCGCATCGGCGTGCTGCAACTGGCAGGAGCCGCCGGCGTGGCGCTCGGCCTCGCCATGCCGCTGCTCGGCGGCCTCGCGGGGGCCGGGCTTCTCCTGCTGCTCGCCGGAGCTGTGGTCGTACACCTGCGCATGGGCGACCCGGTTGCCAAATTTGTGCCCGCCGCTGTGTGCGCGGCGCTTGTCGCCTCATACCTCGCGGCCTTGTTCGCCTGAAGCGCTGCGGATCGCACCCACGCCACGGAGGGCAGCTCCGGCAGTGTCACCCTGAAAGCAATGCCGCCTCGAGCTGTGACTTCACCTCGAAGAGCCGACCGACGGGGATGGCTTCAGCCCGCCACGCTCCCGAAGGGCAGATCCTGGGCTGGCCAACAGGCATCCGATGGCACCACTGGACCAAAACCAGCTAAACGGCTACGCTGTAGCCAATATTAGAGGTGGCAGGAACCGCAGCCACCTGGGCTCGAGGGCGCTCAAGCCGCGACCGCACGGTCCGCCCTGCCTTCACCAGCGCCCCTTCGTCCACAGTGCCCACCCCCGAGGGGTAGACGATGCCCGTCCTGATCGTGATAGCGATCTACGCCATCCGGATCGCACGCGCCCCCTTGGACGCGCGCCTGAAGAAGCGCCACGTCGGACCCCTGTCGGTCACGACCGGAGCGGTCATGCTCTATCTGGCCTGGGACTGGCTCAGGCCCGAGGGCCTCAGCGCTGTCTATTTCGTCGGCGAGTTCGCCGGCGTCCTGTCCGTCTACCTGATGTCCTGCACCCTGGTACTGGCCACCCGCCTGATGTGGTTGGAACAGTGGTTCGGCGGCCTGGACCGCATGTACCGACAGCACAAGCTGTACGCCGTATGGTCCATTCTCCTGCTCACCCCCCACCTGCTCCTCCACTTCTTCTCCGGTTTCGACGGGAGCCCGTACGGCTACGCCCACCGGGCCGCGTCGGTAGGGATGGGCCATCTCCTCGGTGCCGTCTCCGCCATCGGCCTGCTACTGCTCGTCCTCATCTCACTCGGCCAGGTCGGCCGCATCCTCCGACTGCCCTACGAGCGCTGGCTGTTCCTGCATCGCCTCACCGGCCTGCTGCTCCTGTCGGCGCTGCTGCACGGCTGGTTCCTCGATCTCATCATCAACGGATCCACGCCCCTCCTGGCGATCTACGTCACCATGGCCACCATCGGCATGACCGCCTACACCTACGACGAACTGGTGCTACGCCACAGGGAACCCCGGGCGGACTACACCATCCACCATGTCGAGCGGCCGACACCCGACATCCTCGACCTCACCCTCACGCCCACCGGCGAGACGACCCTTCCCGTGACAGGGGGCCAGTTCGTCTACCTGCGGGTCGGCGGCTGGCACGAACACCCCTTCAGCGTCGCAGGAACGCAGGCCGACGGCTCGGTACGCCTCACCATCCGCGCCCTGGGCCGCGGTACACGCGGCCTCTACACAGACATAAGTGAAGGACACCCCGCAACCCTCAAGGGTCCTTACGGCATGTTCGACCACACCCTCGGCGGACCCCGGCAGATATGGATCGCGGGAGGCATCGGCATCGCGCCCTTCCTCGGCTGGCTCACCCACCCCGGTGCAGCGCCGCCCCGCACCGACCTCTTCTACTGCGCCCCCACCGCCGACGAGGCGCCATTCCTCCCGGAACTCACCACAGCGGCAGCCCACCGCCCCGGGTTCCGGCTCCACCCGACGTTCAGCCGCAGCCACGGCCGTCTGACCGCCGAAAGAATCCAGGCCGAGGCCGGACCGATCACCCCCGACACGCACGTCTTCCTCTGCGGCCCCGCCTCCATGATCGAAAACCTCACTCGCGCCCTCCATCGCCAGGGCGTCCCCCGCCAGCATCTCCACGCCGAGCACTTCGCCTTCCGCTGACGAGCCGCCGACCACACGAGATCACGCGCCCAGCACCAGCAGCGGTGGCGACGCTTCATGCCGACCGAGATGACTCCGTCGGTGGGCAGCCTCAGGTTCGCATCGTCCTGGCTGGTCAGGCGTCGTCGCGCAGGTGGGCAAGCCCGCTGAGAAGGAGTTCGAGTCCGAAGGAGAACTCCTCCTCGATCGGAACGGGCATCGACCCGGCGACGGTAACCGTTGCCGGAAACAAGGCCGGATCGACGCCCTGAAAGACGGCGGACAGTTGCGCGTCGTCGAGTTGCCCGCCACCGCCATGACCGTTGACCTGTATGGCGAATCCGAGGACGTAGCGGGAGAAGGTGGCAAACGCATGCGCGGCCAGTCGCGGCGGGAAGCCGCTGTCGAGCAGCGCCGCGACACAGTGCTCCCGCAGCGCCATGGCGTTCGGCCCCAGGGGAATCTCCTCGACCATCAGGCGCGCCGCGTTCCGGTGCCGGGCCAGGGCCTCGAACATGGTGTGCGCGACCGTCCGCAGCGCTTGCTGCCAGCCCATCGCGAGGAGTTCGTCGCCCTTCAGTTCCACGGCGCCGAACATGCGGTCCACGACATGGGCGACCAGCGCTGCCCGGTTGTCGAAATGCCGGTACAGCGTCGCCGTGCCCGAGCCCAGGCGCTGGGCCAGCGTCCGCATCGAGAGAGCGTCGGCCCCTTCATCGTCCACGATCTGCAGTGCGGTGGAGACGATGCGCTCCAGCGGCACGGGCGGACGCCCCGGGCGCCGAGCCGATGCCGGGGTCGCTCGCACAGGACCAGCTGCTGCCACTGAACGTCCACCTCCTCGGCCAGCACCATAACAGCAACACCGTATCCAGTATGGAGCTCGCCGGTTCGGTATGGAGCGGCAGCGCCCCTTCGATCAGCCCCCATCGACGACCGCTCATCGGGGACTCCGGCACCGGCCAATCCCACTGAGTGGTGTGCATCGTGAAATCGCAGGTCACGGGTCTGGTGTGAGCGACGATACGGGGACTCGTGCCGGTCGGCGGCCGATGTCTATGCCGTAGATCATCGGGCAGGTCCGGTTCCGACGGTCTGCCGGGCTCGGCTGCGCCCGTGACCGACCCCCGCCTACGATCCGTCGGCGGGTCGGCACGCCACGAGATCGCGGGAGGGTCCGGGATGCCGGAGCGGCAGTGGATCACGCTCCTCTGAGTGAACTGGACGCCCTCGCCGAGAAGTTGACCAAGCAGCTTCAGGAGGTCCAGGTCGCCGGCCGCCCGCATGTCGTTCTGGCCTTCCTGGACCTGATTCAGGTCCTGTCGGAGGCTGTCCGCTTGCGCAGGCGCGGCCGTCGGCGTGCAGCGGTGATCGGCGTGGGCCGCTCGCCCGGTACGACTCGGTTGCGGATCGAACCGATGCCCTCGACTGTCATTTCCACGATGTCTCCGGGTTCGAGCGGAGGCGGTGTTCGCGTCCCGCTGCGGCCCCACAACTCACCGAGGCAGCCGCCGTTGCCGCAGGTCCCGGAGCCGAGGACGTCACCGGCCTTCACCCAGGTGCCGCGGGACGCGTACGAGATGAGCTCCTCGAACGTCCAGCTCATGTTGCTCAGCAGATCCTGGCCGACCTCGGTGCCGTTGACCGACACCCGCATGTCCAGCTGCAGGAACCCCTCGTCGTCGCGGTAGGTGTCCAGCTCGTCGGCGGTCACCAGCCACGGTCCCAGGGTGGTGGCGAAGTCCTTTCCCTTGGCGGGCCCGAGGCCCACCTTCATCTCGCGGCCTTGCAGGTCCCGCGCGGACCAGTCGTTGAGGACGGTATAGCCGAACACGTGGTCCCGTGCCTCTTCGGGGGTGAGTGAGGCGCCGTCCTTGCCGATGACGGTCGCCACTTCGAGTTCGAAGTCCAGCACGTGTGAGCCCGGCGGGACCGGGACCTCGTCGTGCGCGCCGATCAAGGCATAGGGGTTGGTGAAGTAGAAGGCCGGCGCCTCGTACCACTCCGGTACGACCACGCCGCCTCCGCTGACCGACCGCACAACACCCTCGACGTGCTCCTCGAATGCCGCAAAGTCCCGCACGGTCGGCGGTTCCAGCGGCGGCAACAGCCGTACGGAATCGATCGGTATCGGGGAGGAGTTGTCGAGGGCGGCGGCACCGGCCTCAAGGGCGGCCGGCAGTCCGGCCCGTACGAGGTCCAGGACCGTCGTCGTACCGGGGAAGGCGTGCAGCCCGTGCTCGCCGACGACCCCGGCGGCGCAGCGGCCGGCGCTTTCCCAGGTGGCGAAGCGCATGGTGTGTGTCCTTTCCGGGGGCTCTACTTGATGGCGATGGGGTTGACCGGGGCTCCGACGGCACCGGTGACGGGGAGGGGGGCGGCGGTGAGGAAGAAGTCGTAGATTGCGTCGGCAGCGCAGTCGGCCGCGAGGGCGTCGAGATCCCATATCTCGCCGATGAAGAGACCCATGTGCGGGATGGCCACTTGGTGCAGCGGCTGGAAGGCCTGGTCGAATTCGTTGGGCCGGACCTCGAAGCCCCAGGTGTCAGTGGCGATACCGGCGATCTCGCGGGTGTGCAGCCAGTCGGCGGTGGTGAACGAGAGGCCGGGTGCCGGCCCGCCCGCGTAGTCGCCCCAGCCGTCGCGACGCGTCCGCGCCAGCTGTCCCGTACGGACCAGCAGCAGATCGCCCCGGCCCACTCGGGAGGATTCGCCTTGTGCCGCGATCGTGGCTTCGAGGTGCTCGGCGGTGATGGCGAAGCCGTCCGGCAGTTCTCCGTCGGTGCCGATCGCTCGGCCGACGTCGAGCAGCACTCCTCGGCCTGCTATCCGGTCGGCCACAGTCTCGATACCCGTGAGCTGATCGCCTTCGCTGGTCACCACCGCGGAGGCGCGTCGTCCGTTGTAGGCCATGCCGTGGTCGAAGACGTGGCCGAGGCCGTCCCACTGCGTCGACGCCTGCAACGGCATGAACACCACGTCGTCGGCACCGCCCAGGCCGTGCGGGAACTCCGGCGGACCGAACTCGGCGTCCAGGCCCGAGGAGAGCATGGTGTGCACGGGATTGGTCCTGCGGCGCCAGCCGTTCTGCGGACCGTTCGTGTCGAAGCGCTGGGCGAGCGAGAAGGAGACCCCGCGCCGGATCAGGGCCGCGCCCTCGCGCCGTTTGCCCTCGTCGAGGAAGTTGAGGGTGCCCAGTACGTCGTCCTGTCCCCAACGCCCCCAGTTGGAGCAGCGCTTGGCGGCATCGGCGATCGCGCCGGCGGGGTTGGCACGGTCCAGTTCGTTGGGGGTCACGCCGGGTTCCTTCCGATGAAGAACTCACGGAACGGGTCCATGCTGGGCTCGAGTCCGGCGTCGAGGAGTCCCTTGCGCAAAGCGTGCATCTGGGCGTCGTGGATGCGCTGGGTGGGCTGGCGCAGCGGTCCGCCGTTGTAGCCCTGCAGCCACCCCTGGAACTTCCATGCCTGCCGGTTGATGAACGCACCGCCGTGCAGCACGGGAGCGAGGCCGCCCTTGATCTTGCGGGCCGGATGCAGCTGCCAGTAGATGTCGGTGGCGTCGTCGTACTTGCCCTCGCGCAGCAGCTGCATGACACGCGGGATCATGGGCCCGAAGTATTCGTGGTCGCTCGTGGCGGACAGCTGAACAGGCATGACCTGGGCCAGCGGGATGAGCTCGCCCTCGATGGGCACCGAGATGACGACCTCGTCGCCGAAAAGCCGGTGGCACTCGATGGCGCTCTGAATGCTGGGGAAGCCGCCCTCGGCCTTGATGACCGCGATGTTGGGGCAGTCGTCGATGAGCCGGCGGATGAGCCGCGTCGGGATGTCCGAGGGGTGCACCCGGGGACTGAACCCCCACAGGTACATCGGGAACAGGATGACCGCGAGGTTCGTGGCGTCGCAGACGGCCTTGGTGTAGTCGTAGACCTCCTGTTCCGACTCCGGGTAGAAGTTCGGCGGGTAGGACAGGAGCACCAGGTCGGCACCGGCCTCTTCGGCGCCGCGCACCGCCTCGATGTTCTGCTCCAGGGTGCTCCAACTGCCGTGGTGGACCACGACGAAGTCGTCGCCTGCCTCATCGCGGACGATGCGCAGGAAGTCGAGGTATTCGGGCAGGGTGATGCTGACCTCGGAGACGCCCAGGGTGCCGAGGAATCCGTGCTGCTCGGCGAGCCGGATGTCGTGCCTGATGCCCTGCTCGTTGATGCCGCGAAGGTCGGCGGTGAACGACGGGATCGTGCAGTTGACGGCTCCGACGAGCTTTTCGCGGGCCCAGTCCCGGGCCTCTGTGCGGGTGTATGCAGGCATGGTCGTCCTTGCCTCGGTGCGTGGGTGATGGGGGCGGTGACTCAGCGCTGGGCGGGTTGGTCTCGGCGCGACTCGTTCGTGCGGTGTCCGGCGCGGCAGTCGGCTCAGGGCGCGCCGGCGCCTTCCCAGGCCAGGTACTTCATCTCCAGGTACTCGTCGATGCCGTAGACGGAGCCCTCCCGCCCCAGCCCCGACTGCTTGACGCCGCCGAAGGGGGCGACCTCGTTGGAGATCAGGCCGGTGTTGATGCCCACCATCCCCGCTTCCAGGGCGGCCGAGACGCGCCAGGTCCGCTCGGCGTCGCGGGTGAAGAGGTAGGCGGCCAGACCGTAGTCGGTGTCGTTGGCCATGCGGACGGCCTCGGCTTCGTCGGTGAAGCGGATGAGCGGGGTGAGCGGGCCGAAGGTCTCCTCGCGGGTGACGAGCATGCCGGGGGCCACGTCCGCCAGCACGGTGGGCTGGAAGAAGAGCCCTCCACGCCGGTGCCGCGAACCGCCGCACAGGATCCTGGCACCCCGCCTCGTGGCGTCGGCGAGATGTTCCTCGACCTTCGCCACCGCTGCCTCGTCGATGAGCGGTCCCTGCTGCACGCCGTCGTCGAAGCCGTCTCCGACGACAAGGTCCTCGACCCTGCGGGTCAACGCCTCCGCGAAGCGGTCGTGGATTCCCGCCTGCACGTAGACACGGTTGGCGCTGATGCAGGCCTGGCCGGTGTTGCGGTACTTGGTGGCGACGACACCGGCGACGGCGGTCTCGATGTCGGCGTCGTCGAAGACGAGCACCGGCGCGTTGCCGCCCAGTTCCATCGAGGTCTTCTTCACCGTCTGGGCGGACTGGGCCAGGAGCAGCCTGCCGACCTCGGTGGAGCCGGTGAAGCTGACCTTGCGGACCAGCGGATTGCCGGTCAGCTCGGGCCCGATCTCGCGCGGGTCGCCGATCACCACGTTGAGCACCCCGGCCGGTACACCGGCCCGCTCGGCAAGCTCGGCGAGGGCCAACGCCGTCAAGGGCGTCTGCTCGGCGGGCTTGACGACCATCGTGCAGCCCGCGGCCAGTGCCGGAGCGGCCTTACGGGTGATCATCGCGGCGGGGAAGTTCCACGGGGTGATGGCCACGCACACCCCGACCGGCTCCTTGAGCACCAGCACCCTGCGCGAACCTTCCGGTGCCGCGAACACGTCGCCGCGGATCCGTTTGGCCTCCTCGGCGAACCACTCGATGAAGGAGGCGGCATAAGCAACTTCCCCGCAGGCCTCGGCGAGTGGCTTGCCCTCCTCCAGGACGATCAGCCGGGCCAGGTCCTCCGTGTGCTCGGTGACAAGGTCGAACCAGCGCCGCAGCACCTGTGCGCGCTGTTTGCCCGACCGCGCCCGCCACTCGGGCAGAGCACGATGAGCGGCGTCGACGGCCTGGGCGGTCTGCGCTCTGCCGAGTGCCGGCAGGTCCGCGATGAGGTCACCGGTCGACGGGTTGCGGACGGTGAGCCGACCGCCGTCGCCGGCTTCCAGCCACTTGCCCTCGACGTAGGCGGCCGTGCGCAGCAGCGTGGGGTCGGACAGACCGAGTGGAACGGTCGTCTCCATGGTCATGGCGGCTCTCTCACTTCTGCACGGGATGAATGGTGGCCGGCATCCGGGTGCCGAGTCCCAGCCGCTCGGCGTTGCGCGCGCACATGCCGGCGACCGCCAGGTCCTGGACCGCTGAGCCGACCGACTTGTACAGCGCGATCTGATCGGCGCGGGTGCGCCCGGGGACGCGCTCGCCGACGAGGTCGGCCAGCGAGCAGATCTCGCCCGCCACGTCGAGACCGGCGGCCCGCGCGGCGATCAGGTCACCGGTGTCGTCGAGCACCTCCTCGACCATGTCCGCCACGATCACGTCGGCACGGGCGATCACATCAGGGTCCACCTCACGCTGCTCGGGCAGGGTGGATCCGATGGACACGACGGTCATGCCTGGTCGGAGCCACCTCCCGAGCAGAGTCGGGGTCTCGTCGCGGGACCGGGCGGCGCAGACCACCAGCGTGGCGCCCGCAACGGCCTCCTCGGCGCCGGCCGCCTGCGTGATCGGCAGGTCGGACAGTTCGGCGACGAAACGGGCTCGGCTCTCCGGTCGTGGGCTGTACACCCGTACGTCCTTGAGGTCGCGTACGACGGCGAGGGCGCGCACATGGTTCCGCGCTTCGAAACCGGAGCCGATCACGGCGACGGTCAGGGCGCCGGGCAGCGACAGCAGGTCAGCCGCGACGGCCGAGGTGGCCGCCGTCCGGTAACCGGTGATGGAGTGGCCGTCGAGCAGGGCCACCAGCTCGGCCGTCCGCTGGTCGAACAGGGGGATGAGGTAGGAGGCGCGGCGCGTCGGCATCGCGGCCGCGATGATCTTCGCTCCCATCAGCTCGCGTCCGGCCGGTACGCCGGTGAGAGTGCGCAGCCAGCCGTGGTCTCCGCGGGCCATGCCGCGGGCCGGATAGCGTGCTCCGTCCACGCTCGTCGCGTATGCCTCGCGCACCGCCGAGGTTGCCAGCTCCCAGTCGAAGGCCGCCTGTACCGCCGCGTCATCGAGGAAAAGAGTCACTTCAGTGGCCTTTGCGGAGGAGGGATCAGGAGGAGGGGGAGGGATCAGATCGGCGAGGGGGTCCACAGACCGCCGTCCGTCTGCTTGAGCAGCACCGGCAGCATGGTTTCGGTCATCGACCCGCCGGTCCCCCACTGGTCCTGCGACTGAGGAGAGGTGCTGTCGAAGACGCGGGGCTCCCACGCCTCGTCGTCCTCGATCGTCTCCAGCTCCGTCGTGTACTCGACGACGTTCTCGTTCGGGTCGAGGAAGTAGGTGAAGGTGTTGTCTCCCGGGCCGTGCCGGCCTGGGCCCCACAGCGGGCTGTGACCGGCGCGCATCAGACGCCCGGACCCGCGCATGTACTCGTCGATGCCGCGCATCTCGAAGGAGATGTGATTCAGCGAGACGCGCGGTGCTCGGGAGATGGCGAGGATGTGATGCTGGGTTCCGCTGCGCATGAAGCACATCAGGTCGCCGAGCCAGTCCGAGAGGCGGAAGCCGAGGTACGTCTCGTAGAACGCCTTGGTCGCGGCCACATCGGTGGAGTTGATCACCACGTGGCTGAGCTTCTTGGGGACGGATTCGCGTTCCTCGAGCTCCCGGAAGGGCTTCTGCGCGACCCCGGCGGACACCTCGACGAGTCGGCCGTCGGGGTCGAAGAACCGGACGCCGTATCCGCCGCCCGGGGTGTCCAGCTTGCCGGGCTCCCGGTCGAGCGTGATCCCGCCGACCGCCAGCCGACAGGCCAACTCGTCGACTTCTTCGGGAGAGTTCACACCGAAGGCGATGAGGTCCAGTCGCTTCTCCTGGTCCTGCCGGATGCGAAGGACGTACTGCTCCGGGTCCGCGGGAGTGGCGAAGAAGGTCACACCGCTGTCGTCGGCCACCGGTTGCAGTCCCCAGAGGTTCTTGTAGAACTCCAGAGCCTTGCCGTAGTCGGGCACACCGATACCCACATGCCTGAGATGGGTGATCGGACGGAAGGCTGCGGTCATCGTCGACTCCTGCTCTTCAGTGACGCCGAACAGATCGTTCGCGTCGCTTTCCCGCTGCAAGACGCTAGACAGACGCACTCCTCGATACAAACAATCGATAGTGATGCGTTCGGATTGATGACATCAATCCGTGGTCGGAGTCGACCGTCGAGCCGCGGCAGCCGACTTCTTTCGGCATGCCTTCAGCACAGACAGGAATTCCGGTCGATGCCCACCACCAATGCGCCCCTGGATCTCAACCGGGTGGATCTGAATTTGCTCGTCGCCTTCGACGCCCTGATGGCGGAACGAAGCGTGACCGCGGCGGCGGCCCGTCTGTCCGTCGGACAGTCGGCCATGAGCTCCACGCTGGCTCGGCTCCGCAAGCTCCTGAACGACCCGATCCTCGTCAGGCAGGGCCGGACCATGGTTGCCACACCGGTTGCCGAGTCGCTGGTGCAGCCCGTGCAGAAGACGCTGACCGACATCAAGTCGCTGCTGTCACAGCGCGACCGCTTCGATCCCGCGACCGACCACAGGACGTACTCGGTGATGGCGAGCAGCTACGCGGCCGTCGCCGTACTGCATCCGCTGCTGGTGCACCTGCCGACCGAGGCTCCGAACGTGCGGTTGCGCATCCAGCCCTTCGCGGAGGAGTACGCGGAACAGCTGATCCGCCACCAGATCGACCTCGTCATCGTTCCGCGCGAGCTGGTGCCCAGCGGCCCTGACCTGTGCAGTGAGGCCGCGTACACCGACCGCTACGTGCTCGCGGTCGACCAGGAGCACCCCGATGTGGGCGAGAGCATCTCGGTCGAGCAGTTCAGCGAGCTGCCGTACCTCGCGACGAGCCCCGACCGGCGCCCCTCCCTGGCCGAACTGAATCTCGACCTGCTCGGCATCCCGCGCCACGTCGAGGTCACCACGAGTTTCGAACTCGCCCCGTTCCTGATCCGCGGTACCCGGCTCATCACCTTGATCCCCGAAACGCTCGGGCGCCGCATCGCCCCGGCGACAGGCCTGCGGCTGCTCGAGCCTCCCATGGAGCTGCAGCCGGGCACCGAAACGATGGTCTGGACGAGACGCATGGACGACGATCCGGCCCATGCCTGGCTGCGACAGCGCATGCATCATTTCGCAAATGCCTACATCCGGGACACGCCACCCGCCCCGGCAGCCGGCTGAGACAGGACCGGTCAAGAGGAGCCTGGCCGCGTTCCATCGATTGGATCAATGCTGTCGCATCGACGGGAATTGCTTTTCACCATGTGATGGCAGCCATAGCCTGACGTCTCGAGCCGCAGGCAGGGCCACGGAATTCCGCTGATCGCCCCTGCTGAGCACGACTGAGGCAAGGGAGCCCCATGACTGCCATCTCTCCAGAAACGGCCGATGCCGCTACCATCCTGGACCGCGTCGAGGCCTCGCTGAAGAACGATCTCGTCCCGGTGGAAATCTTCAACGACGAGGCGGTTTTCCGCGCCGAAATCGAGCGGATATTCACCAAGTGCTGGGTGTTCGTCGCGCACGAGAGCGAGATCCCCAAGGCGGGTGACTTCGTGCAGCGCAGAATCGGCCTCGATCCGGTGATCGTCACGCGCGACGGCAAGGGCGGCATCAACGTGCTGTCGAACTACTGCCGTCACCGGGGCACCCAGGTGTGCCAGACCGATGCCGGCAACTCCCGTTTCTTCAAATGTCCTTACCACGGGTGGACCTACAGCAACAACGGAGACCTGGTCGGCACCCCGCACCTGCACGACGCCTACGGCGAGCGTCTCGACCCCAAGGCATGGGGCCTGATACACGCGCCCCGGGTGGCCACCCGGCAGGGCTTCGTCTTCGCCTCGCTGGACCCGGACGGACCGTCGCTGGACGAGTACCTGGGCGGGGCAGGGTGGATGCTCGACCTGATCGTCGGGCTGGCACCCGGCGGCATGCGGGTCGCCGGGCCTCCGGAGCGCTACCGGCTGCACGCCGACTGGAAGACGGCCGCCGAGAACTTCGCCGGCGACGGTTACCACGTCGACACGCTGCACTGGAGCACGGAAGAGGTCGCGGTCTCCCAGGGGCTGCAGATGACGTGCGAGATCGCGCGCGTCTACGAATTCGAGAACGGCCACGCCTTCGCCGGCCATGCCTGGACCAAGGCGGTCCATCCCGGCTACGTGCTCTGGGGCTACGCGCCGGAGATCACCCGGCACTTCGACCTGTCGGGTCTGGACGAGGCACAGCTCCACGTGGTCAACCACGAGCCGCCGACGGTCGGAACGATCTTCCCCAACCTCAGCTTCATCCGGCTGAACACCCCGTCCGTGCCGGGCGGTCCCCTGTCGGTGATCACCAGCTTCCGGCAGTGGCAGCCGATCGGCCCCGGCGAGATCGAACTGTGGAACTGGCAGTTCGTCTGGGACTTCATGTCGGAGGACGAGGCCCGCGACTCCTATCTCAACGGCCAGTTCACCTTCGGCTCGGCAGGCATCTTCGAGCAGGACGACACCGTCGCCTGGGAAGGCGCACCGCGCGCCGCCCGAAGTCCGTGGATGCGCAAGGCCGGCATGGAGTTCCACTTCCAGCAGGGCAACAACAGTCAGGTCGACCAGTCGCACGACCCCTCGTGGACAGGCCCGGGCCGTAAGCGCAACACCGGCTACGGCGAGCACGCGCAGCTCCACTTCTACCGCCACTGGCTGAAGGTGATGCGCGGGAACACCGGCGCCGGCACCGAGGGAGCTGCGTCAGCATGACCACGACCGACACACCCCGCGTCGTCCCGCCCGTGAGCGCCAACCCCGAACTCCAGGCCTTGGCCACCCAGTTCCTGGCGCTGGAGGCCCGGCTGCTCGACGAGGGCCGCGAGGAGGAGTGGTACGGACTCCTTGACGACGAGCTTCTCTACACCGTGCCCATCCGGCAGGCAGCGGAACCGCGTTCCAAGGAGATCGACCGCAACGCCTTCCGCGTCCGGGACACCAAGGCCCACGTACGCACGCGCCTGGACCGGCTCAACACCGACCACGCGTACTCGGAGGTACCTCCGTCCCGCACCTTGCGCATCGTGGGCAGCGTCGAGGTCGAGGAGACCGACCGCCCCGACGTCATCAAGGTGTCGAGCGCCCTGCTGGTCTACCGCCAGCGCGGCATCGACCCGCACTTCGATCTCATCCCGTGCAGGCGCTACGACCAGCTCCGCCTCACACCGTCGGGCCCACGCCTGCTGTCCCGCGAAATCGTGCTGACCGAAACGGCGCTGGCCACTCCGAACCTTGGAGTCTTCCTGTGAGCGACAGCCTCTCCGTCTCCCTCGACGGCACCCGCTGCAAGTCCTACGGCATCTGCGTCAGCGTCATGCCCGACGTCTTCGACACCCCGCCCGGCAGCCCGACAGCGGTTCTCCTGCGCGACACCGTCGACGCCGACGAGCGGGAGGACCTCGAAGAGGCCGCCCGCGTCTGCCCCGCACAGGCCATCGCGCTCACCTCGGGACCCAAGCCGTGACCGGCGGCTTGGAGCGGGTCGTCGTGGTGGGAGCCTCCGCCGCCGGCCTCAGCGCCGCCGACGGCCTTCGGGAGGCCGGGTTCACCGGCTCCATCACCGTCCTCGGCGCCGAGCTGCACCAGCCGTACGACCGGCCCACGATGTCGAAGGCTCTGCTTGTCGCCGAGGAGGACCCGCAACTCCTCGAACTCCGCTCTCCCGAACGCATCGAGGCCAGCCGCCTCGACCTGCGTCTCGGGCACACCGCGGCGGGGCTCGACGTCGACCGCCGCTATGTGGTGACCACCTACGGCGAGGCGCTTCCCTGGGACGCTGTGGTCATCGCCTGCGGCAGCCGCCCCCGCGAGATGAGGAGCCTCGCGGGCGAGGTACTGCCGGCCCTGCGCACCCCCGAGGACCTGCGGGTGCTGCGCGAGGCCGCGGCGCGATACGGCGAGATGACCCTGATCGGCTCCGGCTTCATCGGACTGGAGGTCGCGGCCGCTCTCGTCGCGCGGGGCGTGACGGTCACGGTCCTCGACGCGCTCCCGCTGCCGCTGGAGCCCGTACTGGGGCCCGACCTGGCCACCCATCTCCGCGACCTGCACACCGCACGCGGGGTCCGCTTCCGCAGTGCCGTCGCGGTGGCGTCGGTCACGGGACAACCCGGGGCGTACGAGGTCCGGCTCACGGACGGAAGTGTGCACCGGACCCCGTTCGTGCTGACGGGTATCGGCGCCGAACCCGCCGTCGACTGGCTGGCGGGCTCCGGGATCGAGGTGACCGGCGGGATCGTCACCGACGCCGCCGGCCGGACCAACGTACCCGGCGTGTGGGCCGCCGGTGACGTGGCCGCGTTCCACCACCCGCTGCTGGGCCAGCGCGTACGTGTGGAGCACTGGACCCATGCGGTCGAGCAGGGCCGGCACATCGGCTTGAACATCGCCCGCGGCGAGACCACGCCCTACCAGGGAGTGCCGTACTTCTGGACCGACCAGTACGGCATGCGGTTCCAGTGCTACGGCCGCCGCCGCGCGGGCGACCGCAGCCTCGTCGTCGAGGGTTCACTCGACGCGGGCGAGTTTCTCGTCCTGTTCGGCCACGCCGGCGAGCTCCACGCCGCGTTCGCCTGCGGGCGCGTCCGCTCGCTGCGCGACTACCGCAAGCTGCTCGCCCGCGGCGGCACCTGGGACGAGGCACTCGCGCTCGCCCACACGAACAATCCCGCCCTCGACACCACCGTGTCGTGCGCCAACCGGAAGGAACGCACCACCCATGAAGCTGCTTGACGACCACGTCGTTCTCATCACCGGCGGCGGCTCGGGGCTCGGTCTCGGGGTTGCCCGCCACTGTCTCGAACAGGGCGCGCAGCTCGCGATCCTCGAGTACGACCAGGCCAAGGTACTCGGGCTGAAGAAGGAGTTCGGCGACGACGTCCTCGTCGTGCACGGCGACGTACGCGACGTCGACGATCTTCGTGCCTGCCGGTCTCAGATCGAGGACCGCTACGGCCGGCTCACCTCCCTCATCGGCGCGCAGGGCATCTTCGACGGCAACGTCCGGCTGACCGACATCCCCGTCGAGCGCGTCGGTGAACTGTTCGACGAGGTCTTCTCCATCAACGTCAAGGGCTACGCCCTGACCGCGCGGATCATGCACGACCTGCTGCAGGCCGAGGAAGGGGCGATCGTGCTCACCGCGTCCCAGGCGGCGTTCGCAGCCGACGGCGGCGGTGCGGCCTACACGGCCAGCAAGGGGGCGGTGCGCAGCCTGGTGAACCAGCTCTCGTTCGAGTTCGCCCCGCGGGTACGGGTCAACGCCGTCGCCCCTTCGGGCATCGCGGGCAGTCAGCTCCGCGGACCCGGCGCTCTCGACCTGCACGAGTCCAAGCAGTCGGACATTCCCGCGGACGCCTTCCGCGCGGCGTTCGAATGGTCCACGCCCCTTCAGCACCTGCCCACCCCGGAGGAGTACGGGCCCTTCTACGCACTCCTCGCATCCCGGCACAACAAGGTGATGACAGGCCAGACCGTGATCGCCGACTCCGGCACCCTGAACCGGGCCCTCATGAGCATGGGCCAGCTTGTCAGCAGCTACCCGTCGGCCTGAGTGCCGCGCCTCTGCGCACCACACCGGGTCGCAGAGGCGCGCATGCCGTCTTCCTGCTGGGCGTGCGTCAACCGTACGACCGTTGACGTGCGTGCTGTTGCCGCTTGGCTGACCTGTCCCGAACCCACATTCCAAGCCGTCTCCGCAAGCAGGTGCCGACGAATCAGCCGTACGAATAGCCGGCCCAAGGGGCGCTACATCAGCCGCGTGGTGGGGGTGGCGCGCATTGGGAGGGTGCCTCAGCCACTTGTCGGGTGCCCGGAGGAAGGAGACGTGCGCAAAAGCCGAGAGACCAAGTGGTCAGCGGTGGCTGGCCGCATGCCCTGATGCAGCCGCACCGCGACGCCCTCGTCGCTCAGGCCATCGCGCGCAGGCTCGCCGAGGCCATGACGGATCAGCAGATGAGCTCGAACGCGGTGTCGCGCAGGAGCGGAGTCAATCGTCAGGTGATCGCGAACGTTCTCAACGGGACGGTTTGGCCGGACATGCTCACCATGGTGGATCTGGAGGGCGCGCTGGGTGTCATGCTGTGGCCGGACCATCTGGAGTGGAAGATCCCCGTGACTGGTGCCGTGGCCGCCATGGGCGAACTGGTCATCGCAGCTGCACCTTCCTCGTAGATCTCGCGGCGAGGCGGCACAGCCTGGTTTTCGACAGGCCTGCAATACGCGTCAGGCGCCGTCGACAGGGGCTGGTTGGTTCTCGATCCATGCAAGCCCTCCGAGGTCAAGTTGGGTCCGGGCGCGAGTGACGGCGACGTAGGCGAGACGGGCGTCAGTGTCGCTCACAGGTTCCGGGATCGGGTGGCCGCTGTCGTCCAATTGGTCGCTGTCCGGCGGCGGGGGAAAATCGTCAGCGATCCTGACCTTGAGCCACTCCCGGCCTTTTGCCTTGTGAGCGGTGGAGATCGTGACCTCGGCTTTGTCTTCACCGGTCAGCGCGTCGACAGCAGCAATAATGGCTTCGGGCCCGTGGGTGTCGACGAGCTCCACGAACGGCTGGAGATCGCGACCGGCGGGATCGTATTCCGCGTACTCCTGCAGCTCCCCCCATGAAGCGAAGAGAACCAGTTCGGGGTGGGATGTGCGCTGGCCCTCCTTGAGATCCCGGGCGGCGCGCGCCAGCGCAAGAAGTGTCTGCCCACCCCGGGCCAGAGCCACCCGCCGGCCGCTTTCCAACTGCCTCATGACTTCGGTCATGGCGCCGATGTTGGTGCGGCACAGCACCGCGTCCGGACAGATGACCAAGCCGACCTTCGTTGGAATGGTGTCGGTGCCGGTCAGCCTGATGGGCGCGTCGGTGAGCGCGAGCCATCTGTTGGCCTGTTCGGCCAGGAGCGGACCGAAGCGGAAGGAGCGGGTCAAGGTGAGGTGAGTGGCGTCGAAGCCCGTCATTACATCCCGGGCGCCTCGCCACCCGTAGATGGCTTGGGCGGAGTCACCGACCATGACCAGCTGGGCGTGTCCGCGTTGCGCGGCGAAGACCTGCTCCAGAACAGGGTTGGTGTCCTGGGCCTCGTCGAGGAGAAGGAAATCGGCCTCGATTCTCGGCTCGGTCAGGGCCCACATCTTCAGGTAGTGGTCGTGCTCGAAGCGGACCACTCCGTCGTCGGGGTTCTGTAGATCCTTCCACGCCTTTCCGACGAACGGCAGGACAGCTTCCGCAAGTTGGTCCCGCTCGCTCGGTGCACTCAGCCTTCGCAGTGTCGGCACGTGGTGGGGAGCCGGGGTGTTGTCCGCGGACTGGCAGAAGCGAGTAACCGTACGCAGGACGGTGTGGGAGAGGGTCCGGTGGCTGATCTCGTGATCACCAATGCGCAAGGGGGCTCCGACACCGAGGGCGTGCCCGACCCGCCAGGCCGACTGGCGCGGGCTGCTGAGCCGGCGAGCGAACCGGTGGCCAAGGGCGGCGAAGGCCGTAGCATGTGCGGTCCTGCACTGCACGGAGCGCGGGAACCGGGCGGCGGCATCATCGGCAATGTCCTTATTGAAAGCGAGATAGCGGCCTCGGCGTCGAGTACTCGCGGCCAGCAGACCCAGTGTGCTGGTCTTACCGGTGCCGGCACCGGCCTGCAGCGCCATGTGGTGACCGTCCCGGAAAGTGTCGACGGCGTGGGCCTGTTCATCGGTGGGCGTGTGCAACAGGGGCTCCGTGGTGCAGAAGGGTCAGTTTCTCGTGTGCGCGGCGCTTCGGCACTGGTCGTCCGCGTCGCGCCAGGATCCCGACCGTGGACTCTGGTCGTCCAGCAGGACGCGTGCCGCACAGGCGAGTACAGCTTCAGGGGTGTGTTGGACGAGGAGGTCCTGGAGCTGCGCGGTCAGGTGCCGGGTGCGAGCCCGCTCGTCCCGTTCAACTGCATTGACGATGGTCCGGGAGAGGAAGCCTGCGGGCTTCTGACCCCGAGCTGTCGCGGCACGGCTGATCGCGGAGCACATGGCGCGGGTGAACGCGATATTGAGAAGGACATGGCCTGCCGCGTCGGGGTAGTGGGTCATCAAGACGTCGATGGGCAGGAGCCGATCGAGTTCGTGGCGCAGGGACCGCAGCGCGCGTCCCGGAGACTTGGCTCGGTGCACGGCCATCAGGCGGGTGCGGTCCATGTTGGCCGCCAGCGGCACCCTGCGGCAGGCTCTGTGCAGTTCTGCTCCGGTGACCGGCCTGGTCAGGATGATTTCTACCGCGTGCGGTCTTCTCATCGCCGGACCGCCTTCTGCGTCCCGCTGCCAGGATGGGGTCGACGGCTGTGGGTGGGAAGTCGCCGGTGTACGTACGCGAGGTGGACGAGCGGGTCGAAGGGTTCCCAGTCCGTCAACGCCAAATCCGCGGCTGTTGGAGTGGCTGCGTGCTGGGGGCAGCGTTGCGTTCGCCAGCGGAGCTGTTCGCCGTATGGCAGGGAACTCAGGCCGTACACGGCCATCACCTCAGCAGGCAGAGCCAGTTGCCCCTGCGTGGCGGTTGCGGGAACGAGTCTCCAGACACCCGCAGCGTCGCCGGAAGCGAGCAACGTGAAGGTGCATCGGTCACGTCGTCGGGTCTGAGCCACGCACTGGATCTCGTCCAGGGGGCGTGCGGCGAGGTAGCGGACGTACAGGATCTGGACGGTGGGTCTGGCGGGCCGGCAAAGGTCATCCGGCTGTCGGCCCGCAGGGCCCGCCGGTACCGCTGGGGTGAAACTTCCGGCGTCCGCCAGGCGACGCGTGTTCACGGCCAACCTCCGACGGAGACTCGCCAGCTCGGGCACCGCGGCGGCACCGGCGTCACGGGCCGGGCAGACGCTGGCGTGGGTCAGTCGACACCAGGCGCTGCCGTCTCCGGAGGGGTACGCAAGGCCGGAACTGACGTGCCAACGGTGGTCGGCGGGTACCGCCGCCGCGGGCAACTCCTGCGGATGCAGGCGGACGGGACGGTCCCGGACTCGCTGATACCACTCGACTGGATTGCCGCATTCACGGCAGCGGTCACGCTGGGCACAGCGCAGAAGTCTGCTCGGGCTGTCGGGATCGACACACAGCGAGCGTCGCGGGTGGGCCGGGACCGGCCTGCTGTCCCAGCGCCGGGGTACAGGTGAGGGGTGCATGGGCGCGAAGGTGCCAGCCCACACGCCGTAGAGCGACGTCCGGGCCGTGGACGTCCACCGATCAGCCCTATCTAGGGCAACGCGCGTTCGACTTAACGCTCAGACGTTCGCAACGATCTGCTCGATCGGCTGATTACTCGACACGCCCGGGCGGCTCGTCAGCCGTTCATCGACTGCGGGGGTTCATGCCCGCGGCAGAGGGCGCCGAAGAGTTGATCGAGCGGGGTGCCCAGGGCGTGGGCGAGGGCGTGCCATGACTTGAGGGTGCCGATCGTGCGACCCTGCTCGATCTCAATGAGGGTCCTTCTGGCCAGGCCACTGCGGGCGGCAAGCTCGTCGTAGGTCCATCCCCGCACCGCACGCAGCCGGGCCAGCTCCAGACGCAGAGCCTCGAAGTCCGGGTCGGGCGGGAAGATCGTCACCCACCCATCGGAAGGTGCAGACACCTGCCCTGTCAGTGCAGACCTCTGCCCTATTTCCGCCCGTCAGGGGCGCAGCGAAGGGCAGAGGTCTGCACTAGCGTGTGCGCCCGACTCCAGTCCGGCAGAGGGCCGGCGCAATGAACGACGGGAGGAAGACGCGCGCCATGAGGCTCTGCTCCGTACGCCCGGGAGTCCGGCGCACCTGGACGGTCGAACTGCGCCCCCAGCCCGGCGGACCCGTACTCGTGTGCCATCAGTGCACGCACGGCGGGCGGCCGCTCGTCGGCACCGCCGCTCGAACCGAGCTCTTGGCCCACCTGGCCGCGCATGCACGTCAAGATCCTCTCCCCGCGCATCTGCGGACCTGCCAGTGCCACGAACGGGGTTGTCGACAGCATCCCCGCCACCGCGGGTGCAACGGCCCGATCCGACTCCTCCTCGTCCGAGAACGAGGCGGACGCCGCTGGCGTCTCTCCGACGCCTGCACAGCGTGCGCGGCGGCCACGTCCCAGGCCGCCGTCGTCCCCGAAACAACCCTGGCCGCAGCCACACCTTCCGGGCAGACGCGCGCTCGACGCAGGCGACGCCCGAGAGGGCCAGACAGCCAGACGCGGGTGCGCGAGATGCTCAACTATCTCGCCACGGTGCTGCCCGAGGAGACAAGGGCTGGCGCCCGCATGCTCGCCCTTCAATGCGCACTACGCATGAACAACTCGGCTCAAGTCAGGTTGCCCCACGGCGTGGTGCGCAGCCTTCGCCTCGAACCCGCCAGGGATTCGTGGCGTGAGCTCATCGAAGCGGGGCTGCTTCGTCCACTTCCACCGGACCGCGCAGTTGCCGTCCAGATGCTCGACGCGGGTCTGCTCACTCAGTATCCGGCCCGGCCAGACCGGCTGCGCGCCGCCGACTGGGCATTGCGCGGCACCTGCCCTGCTCGTACCTCGACCCCACTCCTACGACTTGCCGCCCTGTCCTTCGTCGTCCGCACCGCCCGCGGAAGCAATCATGGAGTCGCCGAGATGGACCTTGTAGCGCGAGAGTGCGGGGTGCCTGCGGCCGTCCTTCCCCCGCTACTGGAGCAGTTGGTGATCGCAGGGGTTCTCACGACCTGGCAAGCGGCACTGGACACAGGAGAGCTGTCGTGGAAGCTGGGCCCGAAAGGGCTCCATCCGTGTTCCGTCAACGAGGACACCACCCAAACGCCCTGCACCAGCTGACCGCCGACCACGGCGACCTGAGACGCCTTCCGCTTTCCGAACGTGATCGTTTGGTTCGGGGTGGGTGGGCATGACTCCGGCTGGCTGCGGGAGGGATGGGCGTGGTTCGTCCGTTCGTCTCGCTTGTGGAGGTGGCTGGTGCCGTCGGTGCTCGGTCTGCTGGAGGCCCGGGAGAAGAAGGTCCGGGAAGAGGTCGCGTGGTTGCGGGATGAGGCCGAGCGGGTGCAGGCCGCACTCGACGAGGCGGAACGCGCGCTTCAGCGTTGCGGATGCTCGTGTGACGGTGGCCGAGGTGCTGGCCGAGCCTCCGCGTGCGGTCGTGGAGCCGGTGCGGAGCGCGGTGGCGGGGGCCGCGGTGCCGCGACGGACCGAGGGGATGACGGCGTCGGCCCTGCCTGCGGACTACCAGCGGATCATTTCCGTGCTGGAGTCGGAGGCGGGCCGGGAAGGCATGCGGTGCCAGCAGCTGGCTGCGGCCCTGGGGCTTCAGGCGGTCCCGGCGAAGGTCGAGGGACTTCGGTCGAAGGCGAAACGCCTGGTGGAACGAGGCTGGGCGCTCCAGACGCGGCCGGGAGTGTTCACCCCGCTCGGGACGCCGGCCGTCTGAAGGCACCGGGCCGGCGCCCGGCCAGGCGGCCGCTCATGAGCATGGTCATCGACCACAGCACCATGGCCTCGTGCATGGCGGGCAGCGTCTCGTAGTCGCGCACCAGGCGACGCGAGCGCATCAGCCAGCTCAGCGTTCTTTCCACCACCCACCTGCGCGGCAGCGCCACGAACCCCGTGGTCTCGTCAGAGCGTTTGACGATCTCGAGCATGAGGTGGAGGTTCTCGGCCGCCCAGTCGACCAGGCGCCCCGCATAGCCGCCGTCCGCCCAGACGAGCCGGACGGAGAAGTAGAGCCTGCGCAGCCGCTCGAGCAGAGGTACTGCAGCGTCCCGGTCCTGCACGCTCGCTGCGGTCACTGCGACGGCCAGGACCAGGCCGAGGCAGTCCACCACCAGGTGTCGTTTGCGGCCGCCCACCCTTTTGCCGCCGTCCCAGCCGGTCGTGGAGCCCGGGATGTTCGCTGCTGCCCGCACTGACTGCGAGTCCACGATGGCAGCCGTCGGGCGTCGCGGCCCTCCTTCTGGCGCACCTTGTCGCGCAGCCGGTCGTGGAGCTCGGCGAGCAAGCCCGTAACCTGCCAGCGGCGGGCGAACGCGTGCACCCGCCGGTACGGCGGGAAGTCACAGGGCAGGTTGACCCACTTGACGCCGTTGCCGACGCTGCGACAACAGGGCCTCCTGGTACTGCTCGGTTGGGATCGCAACCCCGAGCTACCAAGAGGCCCTGCCGCTATGCCCCGACAACCGAGAGATCACCCGAAAAGGAACCCTGTTCAACTGATCAAGCCTGCCGAACGGTAAGCGGATGGCGTCTCACCATCCACACCCGGTGCGCCTTTGTGGACGGGTCCGGACACCACCCGTGGTTTTAGCGGGCCTGGGTGGCGTCCACGTTCTTGCGAGACGACCCCACCGTGCCAAAACAGCGAGTCCGGCCCGGCGTCGACCACGGCGGCGTCAGGCTACGACGATGACCGTCTTGCCGAGAAGCTTGCCGTTGCTCTCATCCTCGTGGACGGTCGGCAGTTCCTCCAGCGGTCGACGGTCGGCGATGTGCAGCTTGAGGACGCCGTTGTCGACGCGGGAGACGAGGTCGGCCAGGTGGGAGGCGTCGGGGCGGGTGAACACGCCCGCCGTGCGCACCGAGCGTGCCTCGTCGACCGGCACCGGGCCGGCTGAGCTGACGACGATGCCGCCGTCGGCCACGTAGGCGGTCAGCTTCGCGGCGTCCTCGGGAGCCAGGCGTACGTGGTTCACCACCGCGTCGAAGAAGCCACCGACGGCGGCCGGGCCTGCGTCGAGGTCCAGGGGACCGACGACATTCTCCGCACCGTAACCGTTCAAGCGATCGGCGTGCTGGGGGCCTGCGACGGCGGTCACCTTGGCGCCGGCTGCGACGGCGAGCTGGACCGCGATACTTCCCACCGCACCGCCTGCCCCGTTGACGAGAACGGTCTGGCCGGCCTTGATTCCGGCGAGCTCGACTACCGCTTGGCGAGCGGCCAGCCCTGCCAGGGGTAGTGATGCGGCGTCGGTCAGAGTGATGCTGCGGGGAGCGGCGGTCACCAAGTCGGCCGCCACGACCGCGTACTCGGCGGCCCCGCCGTGCTCCTCCAGCGGGAGCATGGCGATGATCGGGTCGCCGACCTGCAGTCCGCTGACTCCGTCGCCGAGCTCGGCAACGGTGCCGGCGACGTCGAGGCCGGGGGTGATCGGCAGCGGGGTGGGGATCATCTCAGCCATGAGACCCAGCCGGGTGTGGTCGTCGGCGGGGTTGAACGAGGTGGCTGCCACCTTCACCAGCACCTGGCCGGCACCGGGAACCGGACGCTCCACCTCCTCCTGGCGCAGGACGTCGGTGCTACCGAACTCGTGATAGCGAATCGCCTTCACGGCACTCTCCTATGGCTTCGTGGTTGTCGGATCCATGGCGAACGGGGGGAATCTCCGGACCGGTGATCGCCACCTCGTCCATGCCATCGATCGGCGCGCGAGCCGATCAGCTCATCTGCACCGACCGGATCGAGTCGCCCAGCACATCCGGTCAATGGCGAAGGTGCTTGTCGTAGGCCCCGGCGGACCGGCTCGGCCGGAGAAAGGGCATCGGGTTGTTCGTCATGGCCATCGGTATCGATCTCTTCAGGGCGAGACGCCGGACGCCGCCGGACTTGCCTGGGCAACTGTGAAAGAGTGTGTCTGACTTGCCTGGGCAAGTCAAGGTGTGTGGCACCACAGAGCCCCGCCGGGTCATTACCTGCTTCCTGAGCAGCCAAGACGTCTCTGGATACCGTGTTGTCCAGTCAAGTAAGCTGCGTGTATGACACTCCCCGTGTCGACCTCAGGCAGCGAGCAATTCGTTCTGCCCGGGTTGGATGAGCCGCCGTCGAAAGGATGTGCCCTAGTGACCGGCTCCCCCCATGGGCTCGACGACGAGCAGCAGAAGCTATGGGAGGACCTGCTGACTGTGGTCATGGCGCTGCCCGCACTGCTGGACCGTCAGTTGCAGCGAGACGAGGGCATCTCGAACTTCGAGTACAGCGTGATGGCCCGGCTGGCCATGACTGAGATGCACACGATGCGGCTCAGCGACCTGGCCGCGCAGTGCAACAGCTCGCTACCACGGCTGTCCAAGCTGATGGTCCGTTTCGAGCAGCAGGGGTGGGCCACCCGGGCCCCTTGCTCGAACAACGCCCGATACACCCTCGCGACCCTGACCGACGCCGGTCTGCAGAAGGTCAAGGACAGCACCCCGGCTCACGTCGAGCAGGTCAGGCAACTGGTGTTCGACCCACTCAGCGCTGCACAGCAACGCCACCTCGGCGCCGCAATCGCCCGCATCGCCGCTCTGGCACGTGAGCGACTCGACGGCAGGTGAGCGACGCCTGCCTGACTGACACGCCTTCCGCTTTCCGAACGTGATCGTTTGGTTCGGGGTGGGTGGGCATGAACTCCGGCTGGCTGCGGGAGGGATGGGCGTGGTTCGTCCGTTCGTCTCGCTTGTGGAGGTGGCTGGTGCCGTCGGTGCTCGGTCTGCTGGAGGCCCGGGAGAAGAAGGTCCGGGAAGAGGTCGCGTGGTTGCGGGATGAGGCCGAGCGGGTGCAGGCCGCACTCGACGAGGCGGAACGCGCGCTTCAGCGTCTTGCGGATGCTCGTGTGACGGTGGCCGAGGTGCTGGCCGAGCCTCCGCGTGCGGTCGTAGGGCCTGCGCAGCCGCTCGAGCAGAGGCACTGCAGCGTCCCGGTTCTGCACGCTCGCTGCGGTCACTGCGACGGCCAGGACCAGGCCGAGGCAGTCCACCACCAGGTGTCGTTTGCGGCCGCCCACCCTTTTGCCGCCGTCCCAGCCGGTCGTGGAGCCCGGGATGTTCGCTGCTGCCCGCACTGACTGCGAGTCCACGATGGCAGCCGCCGGGCGTCGCGGCCCTCCTTCTGGCGCACCTTGTCGCGCAGCCGGTCGTGGAGCTCGGCGAGCAAGCCCGTAACCTGCCAGCGGCGGGCGAACGCGTGCACCCGCCGGTACGGCGGGAAGTCACAGGGCAGGTTGACCCACTTGACGCCGTTGTCGACGACATAGCGGACTGCGTCCAGCATCACGCGGTGGCAATAGCCCTCCGGCCGCCCGCCCCGTCCCTGAAGCCACGCGGGGACCGGCAGCAGCGGCCGGAGGACCTGCCACTCCGTCTCCGTCAGGTCGGAGCCGTAACACCGCACGCGGACGAGCCCGTCCGCCGCGTTGCCGAACCTGTGCGCGAGACAGTCACACGCAGGAGACGGCCCGTTGGACTCCACGGACGCAAGCGCGACAGACTGCGACAACAGGGCCTCCTGGTACTGCTCGGTTGGGATCGCAACCCCGAGCTACCAAGAGGCCCTGCCGCTATGCCCCGACAACCGAGAGATCACCCGAAAAGGAACCCTGTTCAACTGATCAAGCCTGCCGAACGGTAAGCGGATGGCGTCTGAGGTCACAGCAGGAGCACCACTCAAGTCGGTTGATCTCGCTCAGCGATCACAGCTGCCTGCGCGAGGGCGGGGAACGCCTCCTCCCAAACCTGGCAAAGATGTCGGCTCACCATCCGTCTCAGTACGGGCCACTGGGCGAGCAACAGTTCCTTATTGAGGAACCGGACCAGATCTTGACACTGCCCCTCTGCAAGCACGGTCCGATAGAGACTCATGCACGATTTGGGCCGGTCAAGGGAGAAAGTCGTGACCCCGGACCACACCACATGGAGGGGCAGATCGACGACGCCGTGAGAAGGCCCGCGGAGTTCGTCCAACGCTCGCGGCAGGCGGCTACGGTAGCGCGCCCGCAGCACGTCTGCGGCACGGATCCGGTGGGCGTCTCCGACGTCCTGCATCAGCTGGCCGTCCTCACTCACGCTGGTTCAAAGACTCTTCAACTGGCCGATCGACCCCGGCGCGCACTCGCGCCACTCTTGTTCATACGCCAGGTCAGCATCTTCCTGCTCACTCCGAAGCGGAGCATTGCCCCCTCCGGACTGAGTCCGCTCCTGGCAATGGACCACGCCGCCTCATTGGTAATCAGGAGGTTGCCGGCAAGCCAGTCCGCTTCCTCTTCGATCTCTCCGTCCCAGTGCCGGCAACCACGCAAGTCGAGCGCGGGGCCCGGCGGATGCATCAACAGCGCGTGAGCGATTTCATGGCTGGCCGAGCTGTTCTGACGCCCCGGCTCGTGGGAATCGTTCACCCTTGATGCCAGTCCTCTCGCGCGGGTAGCAAAGGCACAACGCGGACTCAGCGATCTCCTTGTCTGTGCGGTCGCGGAATGGTGATCACCATGGGGCGAAGGTGCACTGAGTCAGTCCGAGATAGACGCAACGCCTGTGCTTGCAGATCAGACACCAGCGTGTCGAAGTCCAGCTTTTGCGCGCGTGCCCTTCGGCTGTCACTCGGATCGTCCCAGAGTTCGACCGGGTACCAGCCGACGAGGTAGATACCCACGTCCGTCATTGCCTCTGGCAGGTACCTGCCTGCCAACTGGTCCTCCTGGGATGTCGCGACTCCCACGTTCCAGGATCCCTTGACCTCGATTACGAGTTTCACATGCCCGTCTGCCGCGGTGTCGAACTCGCCGCCGGATGAAGGTGCGGCGTCGATCAGGATGTCAGTGCGATCGCCTGCGCCATATGCGTCGGTGGGGTAGATCATCACCTCTCGGTTCACCGCGACGCGGTGGCCAGCCAGTCGCAGAGTCAGTTCGTGGGCAAGGTAGGCACACAGAGCAGCTTCAAGTTTGGGGCGCCAGATTTCAGGGACAGACTCGGCAACCGTGGTCGAGGAGGACTTCGATCGAGGACGCCTACCTGGTGTTCGGTCCCACAAGAGCTCGCCATGCGGGGGCAGCTCGTTGCCCACGTGCTCCAAAACCTCATGCACGACGTCAAGAAGGTCCGTGCTCGTACGGATGACGCGCCGCGATGGGTCCTGCAGAACTCGTACCACGTCGTCTAGACCTACCCGGCTCCAGATCGCTGTGGCATGGTCCTTGGTTGCTGCACCGAGAGCCGCTGCCAGGGACAGCCGGTGGGGATACTGGTCCGACAGGTAGCGCAACTGGCGAATTGCTTCTGCAGTCGCTCGACGGCTCAGCTCGCGAGGCAGGCCGTCTCTCCACTGGCATGCCTCTTCCGACGCACTCACCCAGTGAACTCCGAGGCGCGGGCCTTCCGCTTCGTCGGGATACAAGTCACTGAGCCACACATACAGATCGGCAAGCTGCGCCTCGTTCAATGAGCCCTGGATCTGATTGTGGATCTCGGTCTGGGCACAGACTTCCGCCAATTGACGACCGAGAGCCGCATCGGTTGCCGTGAGCGTCTTCACTCGGGACCAGTTCCGCTCGGCATCAATTCCCAGCAGAGCTTGGGCCGCGCGCACAAAGAGATTCGCGGCGCCTGGACTCTCTGAGTGCCCCCGGAGAGCCGCGTCGATGAGGCTATCCGCGATCTTGCTGTTGCTGGCCAGGAGAGACCTGAGCAAGTCGTGCCAGGTACGCAGAGCCGCCTCACGCGCTTCGTCGTCATCGGGCAAAGCCCACTTTCCGCCCTCGCTCGCCCGCACGCTCTGCGCTGCAGCATCCGCCTCGATCTGCGCGAGCCCGAGGCAGGCCGAGAGTTGCACGGCCAGGATCTCCATGGCTGTCTGCAGTTCTCTGGCCCAGCGTGGGTCAAGCTGGTTGAGTTCGATCGGCTGGCGGGCGTGCGCAAGGGCATCCGGGACCAGCTGGGTGACACGTCGGCTTAGCGACTGGGGTGCGTGGCTGGCCGCCTGCCACAGCAAATCGCGGCGAGCAGCTTCGGTATAGCTGGTCGAAGTGCCCAAATATTCGGTGAGGATGGCGGCGGTCCAAGAACTCCACGCCGGGCTGGGCAGCCGGCTGAGGTTGTGGTCGCCGTGAAGCTCCAGCAGAAGCACGTACCCGGCCCAAGAACGCTTGTCATGCCGGGACTGGGCGAGCCAGGAATCAGCATGGTCGTGTTCTGTGCTGAGATAGCGGAGTGCGAGTTCCGGCAGGTCTGCCAGATCGTCGGCGAGGATCGCAGCCCCCGGCCAGGACCTGATCGGGCCAGTCGGGCTCTCCAGCAGACCAGTTCGTGGATCGGCGCGCAGGCGCCATAGGAATTGCCACAGACTGTCGTTGCCGCCTTCTCTTGCAGCGGTAAGAAGCCGCGCCTGCTCGACTGCAAATTCTGGTGCTTCCGGCCAGCTCTTGTTCTGGACACGATGGCTGCGACGGAGCGCAGTGGCCAGGTCGCTCGTGAGGTCGACCGGGTCGTAGTAGGGGCGCAGATAGGGCCAGGCCGGGTGGTCCTCGTCGTAGGCCAACTCGAATGCCTCATGATCATCATGAGGGAACAATCGCGCTGCCAGTTCACCGTACGCGGCGACGAGACCTGCGTCTCCGGACGCCGCTGCCCGGCTCGTCTGCTCCAGTGCCCAGGCAAAGTCCGCTCCGTCCACCAACTGGTGTCGGATGAGCGTGTCAGGAACCGAGGCGGCGTTCCATCGCAGCGACGCGGGTAGTTCCCAATCCTCGACGATGAGCCAGGCTGCTTCACGTGGATGGACCACCAAGCGGACAGCCTCGCCGACCAGCGCCTCGGTCAACAGCCGCCGTGTCGACTGTGTGTCGGCTGGTTCATCGCCGTGCTCGTCGGGTTGCAGGCAATCTGGCATACGGACCTTGTTATGGTCGCGAAGGAGACGAAAGATGATCTTCGCCAGGGTTGCGAGATGCTGCGCCGAGTCCTTACTACCGAGGACCCGATCGATCAGAGAATCAATCAGCCTCGTCTCAATACGGTGGGATGCGAAGACGAGGCCCGAATTCGAGGATCGAGGCTGGAGGACAGTGTCCTGGGCCCAGGCCAAAAGTTGCGGCAGTTGATCATCTGGGCAATCGACCGGCATCGTCCGCAAGAAGTCGGCGTTCATGCCGTACAGATGGGGAGAGGGCGGGCGCAGCGCGGCCAGCATCGTTGCCACGTCCAGGTGCTGCGGCCACAGCAAGGCCAGCACGGTCCCACGAAGATCGTGGTCTGGATCTACCCTCTTCTCGTAGGACGGCTCCGCCAGCGAGGCGAGAACTCGCTTGAGGACAGGTACTGCCCGATCGGCATCACATGCGAACGCCGCGCGCGCAGCCAAACGACGCTCGACCTGGTGCCAGGTGTCGTCCTCGACCAGTCCCAGGAGCGCTCCTGCCAGCCTGGAGTGAGCCGAACCTGCTTCCTGGGCCAACCGGACAGCGAGGCGAACTCGCGCCCTGACCTGCCAATCAGTGGCGTTGTCCCTCGAGACGTTCTCCAGCACATCGGCGAGTTGATCCGCCAGCAATGGATATCGGAGGTCCCAACGGGAAAGCTCCCAGCGCGTGTCTCCGAGTTCCACCTCAGGCGCGCGTTCGAGCAGTCTCGTCACGGTCAGACGGCGTACCTCATCGGAGCGCACCAGTGCGCTGTGCACGGCGAGGCTCTCGGGGTCGGCGTCAGCCAACCATTCGGTGGCTGTGGGGTTAAGGGCCACCAGCCACGCGGCTGTCTCCCGCAGCGGCGGGGGGATACTCGCCGCACCGCCGGCCGGTGCACCAACGAGGAAGAGATTTTCCAACTGGCGCTGTGTGGTGTCCCGATCGGTGAGATAGCGCGCGGCAAGGAACGCGGCTACTGAGGAGTGCCGGAACGCTGTCCGGTTGTCGTCCGGTGCGGTGAAGAGGGCTGTCGCAAGCGTCTCTTCCAGCACCTGGGGCGTGATCTCGTAGGATCCTGCGGCGGTTCGCTCTTCGCCACCCGCCAGAAGGCCTCCTGGCAGATCGAAGGCGCCGGCGCTGAACGCCGGGCCTCGCCACACGCTGCGACGCCCGGATAGCAACATCCAAGCCGCGATACGCCCCGCCGCCCGCAAACGCTGCGGAGGAGCGGTGACCACGGCTCTGTTGAGGCGACCAGGATCGGGGTCGTCCGCAAGCCACTCCACGCCGCGGGCGAAGAGTTCTTCAGGCGTGCCGTGCAGTTGGCCGTCGGCCCTGTATGTGAGGATTAGTAGTTCCAAGGTCAGCGGAACGCTGGCCAGCACGGCAGCCCCCGCTGTCTCGGCCGCCGTCACCAGCTCCTCTCCGGGGACCTGGGCGCTGTCCGCCAATGCCACGGCCTCTCTCCGGCTCAACGGCGCCAGGTCGACGCATTGGCACGCCCGAAAGGCTTCGGACAGCACAGGTGTCATGGCTCCTGGATAGTCAGCGGTGCGGCAGGCCATGAGAAGACGGATCCGACTTGTCTCCCGGTTGCGGAGTGACTTCTGCAACCGCCTCGGCAGGTACGGTCGAAGTGGGCTTTCGTCGGTCTGGTCCAGGACCACCGTCAGCACGCCGGCATCGTCGGCGGCCGCCCCGGCCGACGGCAATGCGTCGAGGTGGCGGCCCAGCTCGTCCTCGTAGGAGGCCTCCGTCAGGTCAGCGCCCGATACCCATAGGCAGGCGTCGGCGTTCCGTTCCCACGAGTCCAGGACCCGAGGCAGTCCGTTGGTGAGGGCCTCCAGCATGGAGGTTTTTCCGGCCCCCGGTTCGCCCAGCACGACCATTGCGCCAGCGGCCGCAACCGCGGAGGGCAACGCCAGCACTCCCTCACGCACAGCAGCAGGCTCCGTGATCACTTCCTCGTCGTCGACGCGAAAGGCCTCGGTGGCCAACGGAATCAAATCCTCGGCGGTGGTGCTAGCGCCGCGGACTCTGCACACACGAGGTACATGGAACCCAAATACGTCACTCGACATGATCTGATTCTCTCAGCGCCCACTGACAAGCCGCGTCTCGGACCGCGTTGGTTGACCGCCTCGTCCGCCACACCGAGTGACCTCCCTCAAAGGCGACGGCACCGCGTGCAAGGCCAACACCGCAGACGGGTTCTCGCCGTGAACATCGGGGAATGAACAACGTCAAGTGACCTACTGGGGCCGGCGTTCACGCATTCGCCAGGAGAGGCCGCCGAAAGAGCCTGAGACGGACGCGCAAGTGGGAGGGGCGGCATTGGCGGCAGCGCACGTGCTTGCGAGACGCACGATCACACAGGTACCTGCGCAAAGTCCTGTTGTCGTACACCGTGCCCGCCGGCTTCCTGTCGTACCGAAGCCGGTTAGCGGCGAGGCTTTCCCCTCTTGGGTAGATCGTGTTGCGGGCACGCTGAACGTTTCTCCCGGCCGGGCTGCCCACGCACTGGGGTTGGAGTGTGCCGAAGGCGCGGCAATCACCCGGCCCGTGTTTTTCGGAGTCATTCTCACCCCTAAGAGCCTCAGCGGCTTGCGCGATGCGACAGGGTTGCCAGTGCGAACCCTTCAGGACATGCAGCTCGCCCGGTATGACGGAACCGCACTCGACCTCGCGGGCCTGGAGCCGAGCGACCGGACGTCGATGCGGCTTGTCGCTCTTCGTGAATGGATGTTGACGACGTCAAGTCGGGCCTGCCCGTACTGCCTCGCAGAGAGACCGGAATGGCCTCTGTGGTGGCGTCTTGGGATCGCGGCGGTATGCCCCGTCCACCGTTGCCTGCTGATCGACGTCTGTCCCACGTGCGGCATCCCACTCAGGCGCGGCAACCACAGCAACCAACGTGGCCTGCTCTCGAGGCCTCCGCTGCCTGGTCCCGGTGAATGCGGCAATCGTCCGCCTGGCGGGCCGTCAGCCCGTGGCGGCCGCCGCGGCGGGCTGTGCCCGCAGCAGTACAAGGACATGCCGACGGTAGCCGTGAACGACTCCTTAGCTGGTCTCCAACTGCAGGTACTCGCCATCGCAGACGGGGCCGAAGGGTCCGTGGCTGGTACGTCTGTCTCCTCGAGGGAATGGTTTGCTTCCCTACGACTGCTGACAGCCATGGCCCGTCTCGCCTCTGATGAGACCGATGTCTCCGCCTTCCCTGGCTACATGGCCCAAGCGGTGACAGAAGACCGTCGACGGCGCCAGGCCATTCGCAGCGGTAGCGCGAGTCACCTCGGAGCAATGCCTGCAACAGCTGCTCACGCCATGGCCTATTTGGCGCTCGCTTCCACGGTCCTCGATGCCCCGAACTTCGAGACCGGTGCACAAGCACTGGCTCCTTGGGCCCGGCGCCTGGCGGACCTGCAACGGGCCGCCGGTGTCGGAGACCGGCTTCGCAAGATGCGCCGCCCGGCTGTCATCAACGAAATGATGGCTGCCGTTGCTCCTCGTTCCTCACGTGTTGTCGGCGCCCTCGCCGCCGTCAGACCAGTGGGAATCAGCCCCTGCCACGTTCCTCATCTCGCTGATGCTGCGGACTACAGCGAGCTGGTTGCCGCGCATCTGCCCGGAACCAGTCCCTTGTGGGGAAGGCGGTTCACCGCTCTGGCCCTGGCTCGCCTGGCGGGCGCGTCCAGTTGGCCGCGCGCCGCTGAGGTATTAGGCATGGACAGCGGCAAGGCCATACGTGCCGCCACCAAGGTTGTCCGGCGAATCTCCGACGCGGACGCGTTCTGGGAGTCGGTGACGCTCGTAGCGGAGCGTCTTGAGGAACGCGGGCTGGTCGATTATGCCGCCCGCAGAGCTGCTCTTGCAGACCTGTGTGAGCTCCCCGACGGCGCTCTCACGCCCGTCTTCCGTCCTCTTGGGATGTCCGTCACTCCTCAGCGACGGCGCCACGCTGCGGCGTGGATCTGGCAGCGCTTCACCAATGGTGATCCGCACGAGGCGCCCGCCTACAGGCAGGAGTGGGGCAATGCCACGGCGCAATCGATACGCGTGGGTTGGTGGCGCTTCCAGACCCGTCTGCCTACGCCGGCCGCGACTGCCCTCGCTGACTGGGGGACTGCCCACCTTTCCGGGAAAGGGATCTCATGAGCCCACCGCGAACACGCACGCTTCGACCCGTGCGCGCCGCTCGCGACCGAACTTTCCTCCAGTACTACGACCCCTGCGGCACGGAACGCCTCATCCCGGCGTCCCAGGCCGCCACAGTGACCTTCGAGGACGCACTCCCCGCCCGCGCGATCCCTTCTCACGTAGGACAGCACCACACCCCCGGCCACTACTGGTCGGCTACAACCGACCGCATGATCGACTACGAGTCGTACCTGGAATCGAAGTGGATGAAGCTGCTCGACTTCGACCCTGAGGTGGTTTCATTCAGCGCCCAGCCGTTCACCATTGACAGCCACGATTCCGAGGGCGCCTGGCGGCACACCCCAGATCTTTTCGCTCGTCGGCGCGACGGCTCGGTGCTGCTGTTGGACGTCAAGGAAGACGGGCGTATGACAGTGCCCGCCGTTATCTGGCAGGCCCGTCGGACGGCCGGGCTATGCCAGCGGATCGGCTGGGACTACACCATGGTGGGCGAACCCGATGCGCTGCGCTGGGCAAACGTTTCCTGGCTTGCCGGCTACCGCCGGCCCCTGCTGGCTGGGAAAGCTCTCGTCGATCGCCTGCTGATGCTCGCCCAAAGATCCGTGCCCATTGGTGACTTGGTGAGCTTCCAGCCTGTCCCCGAACTCGCGCGATCCGTGACTTACCACCTCATGTGGCACCACCAGCTTGCCTTCGACGAGACCCGTCCTCTGCGCGATCACACCCATGTGCGAGCCGCAGACCCACGGAGTGCCGCATGAGCAGCCATCGGCTCGCCGTCACCGACTGGATCGAGTTCGAGGAGGAACGGCACCAGGTCGCGGGGCTCGACGGTGCAACCGTGCGCCTGCGCTCGGAGAACGGCCGCACGCAGACCATCATGCTGTCGGTCCTGCTCGCCGACAGCAGCTTCCGTGCGGCGGTCGAACCGCCGCCCACGGCACTGATGGATCCCGATGCCCACCCCGATCCAGCCGGCGTCCTGGCAGGCCTGGACAAAGCTGTGCAGGACGCTGCGCTGAAACTAGAGGCCCATCTACTGGAGGCCATGACGGGCTACCGCTCCGGTGACCCGCTCAGCGCGGCCGCGGACGAACCCCGCCCGCAATACGATCCCGCCCTCCCCCAAATCATCCGTGTCCAGACCAAAGCCCAAGAGCTTGGCGTGACTGACCGATGGATATGGAAGCTGTGGGCGCGGCGCACGGAGAACGGCCTTTGGGGGCTGGTGGACAAGCGCAAGGCCCGTGTCCGCAACCCCTTGAAGAACCTCGATCCACGGTTGATCCAGGCCATCCGTGACCAGGCGGCCGCCGAGCGCGCCGACAGCTCCGCGACCATCGGCAACCGCTTCTACCGGCGTACACAGAACCGTCTCGATGCCGACCACGGCGCCGGTGCCGTTCCGCTGCCGAGCCGGGACATCTGCCGACGCGCGGTCGCCCACTTGCTGGACATCAGCCCCTCTGCCCCGGCCTACCAGCGGTCCTCGGCCGCGAACCAGCCCGACCGGCCCTTCGGCAACGTCATCGCCACCCGCCCCGGCGAAGTGGTCATGCTCGACACCACCCCGCTCGACGTCCTCGCCTACGACCCCGGTACCACGAGCACTATCCGCGTGGAACTCACCATCGCCCTGGACGTGGCCACCCGTTCCCTCCTGGCTTGGCGGCTCACGCCCGAGGGGACCAAAGCCATCGACATCGGCCTGTTGCTGGCCGACGTCATGACGCCGGAGATGATGCGCCCCGGCTGGTCTGACGCCCTGCGCTACCAGATGCTCCGCGTCCCATACGAGCGGCTGCTGACCGTCGACGAGCGCCTGGCCGAGGCCGCCGCTCGACCGGTCATCTACCCCGAGACGCTGCTCTACGACCACGGCAAGCCCTACAAGTCCGACGTAGTCTGGCGCGCCTGCACCCGATGGAAGATCGACCTTCAGGACGCGCGCAAGCTCAAACCCACCGACAAACCGCACGTGGAAAGACTCTTCAAGACTATCCGCGAGCAATTCGCCGAACACGTCGCCGGCTACAAGGGCTTCAACGTCGCACATCGCGGCCGCACTGCCGAAGAGCAGGCCCGGTGGACCATCGACGAACTCACCGAGTTCTTCGCCGAGTACGCCATCGCTGTCTACCAGCGCAAACATCATCGCGGTCTTACTCTGCACGGATTCCCGGATCTGCGGGTCTCGCCGAACGAGGCGTACGCCATGGCGCTCGGCTCGGCTGGCTACGTGGACTGCCCCCGCGAAGCCAACGTGTACTTCGAGCTGCTGCCGATTGCCAAGCGCGTAATCCACCCCTACGGCGTCGAGCTGAACCACCTGACGTATAACGCCGACGTCCTGTACCGCTACCGCAAGGCCAAGGCTCCTTACCCCGACGAACTGTGGCCCATCCGCTATGACCCGCGGAACCTGCTGCACGCCTACTTTCTTGATCCTTCCGACGGTCGGTGGCACGTCCTGCGCTGGACGCATGCGCTCGGAGAGCACCAGCCGTTCACCGACATCACACTGCGGGAGGCGAAACGGCTCATCACCCTGCGCGGCCGTGCACCCGAGGACCAAGAAGCGGTAGCCGAGGCGCTAACCGACCTGCAGAACCGCACAGACGCGCCTGAGACCTGGACCGCCGCCGACCGCAAGCGTCACACGCGGGACGAACACCGAGGTACGGCGCAGAGCCGCGACATGCAGCGCGACGACGCACCCGTCAACAGCCACCCTCCACTGACCGCCGTGCCCGACGCTGCGGACGACGAAACAGAGCCCGGCGAATGGGGCGACCTCGACTTGAGCAAGGTCAGGGCCGCAGAGGTCTGGGACCCCGACGCGATCTAGGAGCCTGTGTGAGCACCTTCCGACACCCCGGCCTAGCCGAACCCCGCAACAAGGAGGAATGGCGGCGCTACCGCGATAGTCGCGCCCCCGAGCAGCCCGTCATGCCGCCGTACGAGGAGTACTTGAAGCTGTCGGATGACGACAAGGACGACCTCAATGAGGATCGCGACAACTATCACAGTGCCCTCGCGATCATCGACACTTCCCAGGTCAAGCGTCTGCACTACTTGATGGAGCGCAGGATGAAGGCCAATGCCCGGCGGGCTGCGGGGGCCAGAGCCGGCCTTGTCTTCGACGGCCCTCCCACTGTCGGCAAGTCCACCCTCGTCAAGTTGTTTGCCGCCCGCTATGAGAGGCGGCTGCGCCGCAAGCACCCGGAGAGGTTTCAGGACGGCTATGAATCCAACGGGATGGTCATCGACTACACACCCGTCGTCTACCTCAGCATTCCGGCCAGGGCCACGCCCAAGGACCTCTCGGTACTGTTGGCCGACTACCTCGGCATGGTGCAACGCGGCCGGGATACCCAGACCGACATCACCAACCACGTGCTCTCCGTCCTGTCGGACGTCGGCACGGAGCTCGTGATCATTGATGATGTGCACTTCTTGGACATGTCCGCAAAAGAGGGCCGAGTGGTCAACGATCACTTGAAGTACATCGCCAACGAAACCGCGGCAACGTTCGTCTACACCGGCGTCGACCTTGAGAAATCCGGACTGTTCCTCGAAGGCCAGGCTGCCTCGCGGGCCACCCAAACCTCAGGACGAAACACTCGCTACCCGGTCCGCAAGTTCGGATGCAAAACTGCTCAGGACAAGCTCGAATGGGCGGAGACCGTCAAAGCGCTGGAGGACACTCTCGTGCTGTACAGGCACAGGCCCGGCCAACTCGTGAAGCTCTGTTCCTACTTCTATGACCGCACCGATGGCAGCATCTGCGCCCTTACCGATCTGTTCCGTGAATCCGCAATCGAAGCAGTCATGAGCGGGGAGGAAGCGATCACACGCAAGCTCATGGACCGCATCGAGATTAGCGAATACGCTCAGGCCACGTACCGGAAAGTCGTACAGCAGCGCCGCCAGAAAGCCGCAGCAGGATCGAAGGTGGCGGCAAGTTAAACATGAGCAATGAGCACTTGGCGGAGCCCACCGCTGCGCGACGGCGGCGCGTCGTCCACCCCCAGCTGTCAGCTGACGCAACGCGGCTCCGCCGCCTTCCCGTTGTGCCCTCTCCTGTGGAAGGCGAAGCGTTCCAATCTTGGGTGGATCGCGCTGCGATCAAATTGGATTTGCCACCGGGTTTCGCAGCCCGGGCGCTGGGACTTGAATTTAACTCGGCAGGAAAAATGAGGCGACCGCTGTTCTTCGGCGTCACTCTCACACCGGCCAGCCTGGCTGGCCTGCAGCTGACGACCGGGCTGACCACCAAAAAACTGTGGCAGATGCAACTTGCTCGATATGATGGAACTGCCCTCAATTTTTCGCGTCTTGACCTAAACGACGTAAAAACCCTGCCTCGTCTGACTCGCCACCAGTGGTTCCTGCCCTACGCCAGCCGTGCCTGCCCACATTGCCTTTCAGGGAGTGCGGTGTGGCCGGTGTGGTGGCGCTTGGGCATCGCAGCCGTCTGTCCCGTCCATCGGCGTCTTCTCGTCGACATATGCCCTGCCTGCGGCGTCAGATTGCGACGCGGAAGCGGGAAAAAGAAGCCTGGAGGTCTACCTACAGGGACCCATTACGCACGGGACCCTCAGGAATGCGGCAACCGCTCGCCGAACCCGGTGGCAGCGAGCCAGCCGGAAGTATGCCGGCAGCGCATCACAGATATCCCCACCCTCTCGGTCCCACAAGCGTTGGTTGATCTGCAAGTGCGCGCACTCGCCATTGCCGACGGCGGTACGGCCCGGCTGGCAGGCGAGCCTGTCTCCGGCGCCGAATGGTTCGATGCTCTGCGCTACCTGACGGCTGCTGCGCGACTGGTCGTCCACGATGACGAACTCGCAGAACTTCCCGGGTTCGCCGCGGACGCACTCGCCGCCGTCCGCACACAGCGCGCGCAGAACCCTCGCGCGGTACCTGGTGGGTCCGGCACGATGCCGCGCACCGCGTCCGAAGCTGCCGCCGCCCTTGCACTCACGGAACCCATCCTGAACGCCTCCGACTGGAGTACTGGCGCACGCCATCTTGCTCCCTGGGTGCGCAGGTTGGCCGCAGAACGGCAACCCAGGCACAGTGGCCGCAACCCGCTGCGCGGCATCCCGCACCCGGCGGGACTGCATCGCATGATGACGGCGATCGTTCCCCACCAGAACCGAATCGCTGGCGCCGTTCCCACTGGATCATCCGTCGCCCTGGAGTTCCGGCATATTCCGAATCTGATAGACGCTGATGACTACCGCAACGTCATGGCCGTTCACCTCCCAGGGACCACACCTGTAATCGGCAGGCATTTCTGCTCCCTCGCACTCGCTCGCCTGGCCGGGGCAAGGACTTGGGCCCAAGCCGAAGAATCGCTCGACACCCCGCAGCGCCGCACGGGAAGTTGGAGGAAAACTACTCAGAAAATTGCTGACCCTCAGGCTTTCTGGAACGGCATTCGCCATTTGGCCGATCTGCTGCGGAAACGAGGAGCAATTGACTACGCCGCTCGCCGGAGAGCGCTATCCGAACTTCTCGAGGTCCCTTATGACAGCCTGTTCTCGATCTTCCATCCAGTGCGGATGGGCGTTACTCGCCAGCGACAACGCCACGCCGCAGCGTGGATCTGGGAAGCCCTCACCGGCAGCCCAGCCCGTGATTCTCCTGTCTACGCCGAAGGCTGGGAGGGACAGAGCGCGGGCTCGTTGACCGAAGCCCGGCGGAAGTTCCAGGAGCGCGTTCCGGAATCCGCCGCCAGGGCATTGATGCTGTGGGGGCTGGAATGGCTTGATGAGAAGGGCACCGGACCCCAGCCTGACTCGAGAGCCGCTGGGGCCATGGGCCACCCGGCGCGATCGTGGGCTGCGCACTGAACTGTTCCGCGCGAGGGTCGCTACTTCCTTCCATGCAGCGAAGAGTTCAGTGCCCAGGTCAGGGCCACGGGGACTGAACTCTTTCCTTTCGTCCGACACGGTTGTTGACAACCACAAGTAGCCACACACGATCACCAAGTGCTCCGAAGCTGTCGCGTGGTCGTCGGCCTCAACTCTTGACGGCCTCTGCGATCTGCAGGGCGGCCTGGGCGGGCGTGAGGTGCGTGGTGTCGACGACTTCGGCCTCGCCGTGTAGCCACGTGCGGGCCGCCTCGGCGTAAGGCTCGAGGTATTTGAGGCGGAACGGGGAGGGGACGGGAGTGGCCCTCTCAATGCGCCTGCGGAGGGTGTGTTGGTCAGCGTGGAGGACGAAGTGCCTTACCGGGATGGAATGTTGGGCGAGGCCCGTGCTGATCTCGCGCCAGTACTGCTCGACCAGGACAGTCATGGGCATCACCAGAGTGCCGCCGGTGTAGTCGAGTACGCGGCGGGCGGTCTCGACGACGAGCTGCCGCCACGGCGGCCAGTGCTGGAAGTTGTCCGTCTCGGGCAGCCCCGGCGTGATGTCCATGAGTGTCTCGCCGACCTTCTCGGCGTCGAAAACCCGTGAATCCGGGATCAGTTGCTGCACGAGTGCACTGGTCGTTGTCTTGCCTGCACCGTGGGTGCCATTGAGCCATACGATCACGGGGCCCGATGCTAGCTAGGCCCTGTCGTCAAACTCCCTCCCCCACCCTTCGGCCGGGAGGTGCCCCCAGCCCCGCGACGCCATGCGCGCGTGAGGCCGTGCCATCGGGATCAGCTACCGCTGACCACGTCGGGCACGGCCCTGAGGAACGAGGGCGGGCCCGGCAAGCCGGGCTCCGCCCGCTCGCCCGGTCGTCAGGCCCGGTATGCCACCAGGGCCATCATCCCCGCTTCCCCGTGGTACGCGTTGTGGCAGTGGAGCATCCACTGGCCCGGGTTGTCCGCGTCGAAGTAAACGGACACCGTCTTCTTCGGGAGCACGATCGTGGTGTCCTTGCGCGGGCCGTTCGTGCCGAGCTGGTAGGTGTGGCCGTGCAGGTGCATCGGGTGCCACATGGTGGTCTTGTTGACGAAGTCCAGCCGGACCCGCTCGCCCTGCTCGACGAGGACCGGGTTCGCGGTCGGGTTGTTCATGTCGAACCGCTTCCCATTGATGGCCCAGTCGTACTTGGCCATCCCGCCGGTCAGTTCGATGCGATGCACCCGGTCGGTCTTCCTGGACGCGAGCCGCACGTCGTCCGCCGACTTCAGCTGGGAGGCAGTCATGATCATGCTGTTCAGCTCCGCAGGGCGAACGCTGGGCCTCGGCGCGCTGCCGGAGCCGGTGCGGATCAGCGCCATGCCGCTGGCGTTCTTGCCCTCGGCGAGCGCGACGAGCGGGAAGACGCCGTCGGCGAGGGTGACCAGGACGTCGTACCGCTCCCCCATGCCGACCAGCAGAGCGTCGACCTGCTGGTGTTGAACAGGGAATCCGTCGGTGTGCGTGATGGTCATCTTGTGGCCGCCGAGCGCCACACGGTACGCGGTGTCGCCACCGGCGTTGATGAGGCGCAGTCGAACGCGCTTGCCGGGCTTGCTGGTGTAGACGTCCGGGTCGGCCGGGACGCGGCCATTGACCAGGTGGTACGGGTACTTGACGTCACCGGCGTCACCGCCGAGCAGCTCACTCTCGGCGCCCATGAGCATGAACTTCATCGACATGCCGCCGGAGGAGGACGACGCGGACGGCGAGGCACTCATCCCGTCCATGCTCCCGCCGCTCATGTCCATCCCACCCATGTCCCCCATGTCGCCGGAGGACGAACTGCTCGGGCCGGCGCTGGAGCTCATGTCCATGCCCCCCATGTCCATGCCGCCCATCCTCTGCCTGAGTTCGGCGAAGACCTCGTCGGGGGTGCCCGTGACGCCGTCGACCCAGTCGTCGAGCACGACGGCCCACTCGTCGTCGTACGACAGCGGCTCCTTGGGATCCTCCACGATGAGAGGGGCGTACAGGCCGCGGTCGAGCTGGACACCGACGTGCGGGTGGAAGAAGTAGGTGCCGGGGGCGTCGGCGATGAAGCGGTAGGTGAAGTTGCTGCCGGCCCGGACGGCGGCCTGGGTGGCCGGGGGCACGCCGTCCATGTCGGAGCGCAGGGCGATTCCGTGCCAGTGGATGGATGTCGTGGTCTTGTCCGGCAGCTGGTTGGAGAGCTCGGCGGCGAGCGTGTCGCCGGCCGACAGCCGGATCTCCTTGCCCGGGGTGCGGCCGCTGAAGGCCCAGCTCTTGGCCATGATCCCGCCGCCGAGGTCGAGCATGGCCGACGCGGCGGTCAGGGTCACGTTCTGCACCTTGCCGGTGCTCTTGCGCTTCTTGTCGGTGGCGGCGACCACCTTGCTGTTGGGGCTGACCAGGGAGGGGGAGCCGTTGGAGCTGCCGGAGCCGCTGCTGCACGCCGCGAGCGCCCCTGCGCCCGCGACGCCGAGCCCGGCCAGCAGGACGGACCGGCGGTTGATGCTGTTCATGATGGAAGTCCTCTTCTCGATGTGCCGTTGGTCGGACCGCGCGCGGGCAGCACCGCTCGCGTACGCGTGGGAACGCGGCGGTGGCTCGCAGAGGGCCTAGATCAACAAGCGGGAGAGGACCGAGAGATCCGGTGGCGCACGGTGTGACGCTCCGGGCAGACCGCGCCCGGCGAGCACGCCGTAGGAGGCATCCGATCGGCCGACGTGGGCAGCGGCGGGCGGTGGCGCGAGTTTGGTCGTGCCGACGTCTCCGGCCGAGCAGTGCTGCATGGCGGGGCCCGAGCAGGCGCCGCTGTGATCGTCCATGGCCATGTTCGCGGCCTGGGATGCCGTGCCATGCCCCGCCGAGGCGGCTGTCGTCGTCATGGGCATGGCCGCGGAGGTGTGATCCATGTCGGCCATCGCGCTCATGGCGGGGGCGGGCACGGGCGCGGACGTCGTGTCGTGATGGATGAGTACAGCGAGTGCTGCGAGCAGCACAACGACGACGGTCCACGCGCAGCGCACGGCGCTGCCGCGGGATCCCGCCCGCCGGTCTATGGCTGTCGTCATCGCTCTCCGCACCCTGGCTCCGTCTGACAGGACTCGCCCACTATACCCAGCGGGGGTATCTTCCGCTTGACTCCAGCATACGAATGGAGTCCTGTGATGAAGATGTTCACTCCGTAGTGGTCGAAGGCGAACGCGGTGAAGGTCTCCAAGCCGAGGCAGGCGGCGCGGCGGCCCTTCCAGCCGGCCGTGGCGAGCCGGTAGCAGAGCTTGTCCGGCGTCGCGACCGAAGCCAGGCGCCCGGAAGGCGCCGTCGGAGACGGTCGCGGCGGAGACGTGAATCCACAGCCAGTACGAGTGCAGGGCGGGTACGAGCTGCGCGTCGTCCACGCAGAGGACCCTCGCGGCGAGGCCCGGGGTCACCAGGGCGGACAGCAGCACCGCGCCAGTCGCCGGTGGGCCGCCCCGTGCGGGCCGTCAGCCGCCGCCGGCCTGCTCCAGGGTGCCCATCTGCAGCTCCAGGCGCTTGCGGCTGGTGGCCACATCGGCCACACCGCGCCGCACCTTCTGCAACAGTTCCTGTTGCTGCTGGTAGGAGTAGTCGAGAACCTCGCGCGGATCCTCTGCCCTGTCCAGGACTTTGTTCGCCTTGATCCGGAACAGGTCCGCGATACGGCGGGCGATGCTGGTCATGGCCGGCCAATCCCTTCTTCAGGGTCCGAGGACTGTGTCCTCGGAGTGCGTGACGTTCAGTGATGCTATGGGCCTTTCTGCGTCAGCCCGGTCCCGCCGCACTCGCCATGCTGATGGCCGTCGCCGGGTTCGCTCCCGCACCCGTGCGGTCGCCCGCCGTGGCCGCTGTGGCCGCTGTGGCCGCCGGGCATGAGGGCCATGCTCAGCGGGCACGCCGCGACGAGGGCGATCAGGACCAGCCAGAGCGGCGGCACGCCCAGCCGGAGCAGAAGGGCCGCGGCGACGGCTACGGCCGCGATGCCCGCGAGTACTTTCGGTGGCACCTCTGGCTCCCCGGGTCTTGCGTGTCCGGATTCCTTCGCATTCCACCCTCCCTCGGGTAGGGCGACCCCGCATGGGTACTAAGGGCCTTAGCACTGGGCCGAATGGTCCTCTTGGTCTTGGGGTCCTGGATCGGTCCGTCAGCTGCTGCGGCGCCGGTGGCCGAGGCGCGCCAGCACCGCCCCGGCCGCGCCGGCGGCCAGGAGCGCGAGAAGGGGCGGCCGCGTCCGCCGTGGGGGCGGAGCAGGCGGCGCGGTGGTGGCGGCGAGGCGGTCGTTCAGGTGCTGGAGTGCTTCGGGGAGGTCGAGTTCGAGGGCGAGGACGAGCCGGGCCCGGTCGGTACCCGCCCACGCGTGGGTGAGCGTGGCGAGAGTGGGAAGCAGGATGCGTTTCAGGTCGGGCAGCACCGTGCGGGTGAGGTCGGCGAGGGTGATGTCCGGGTCGATGAGCGCGCCGGTGGATTCCAGGGTGAGCAGGGTGCGGGCGAGGAGCATCAGCTCGCGTGGGAAAACGATGTCGTGCGCCGCGCCCGCGCCGAGCTCGGCCAGCAGCAGCCGGGCCACTGAGTACTCCCGGGCCGACCGGCCGTACCAGTCCTCCACCAGGTCGGCGACGGCCCGCCGGAAGCCGGGCACGTCGGCTCCAGGGCGTCGTTCCGACAGACGCAGCAGCTGCCCGACGGCGGTGTCGGAGTCGCCGTCCACCAGCGCCCACAGCATCAGGCCCATACGGTGGCGTTGCCGGGAGTCCACGCGCCCGAACATGCCGAAGTCCAGGAAGGCGACCTTCTCGCCGGGCAGCACGAGCAGATTGCCCGGGTGGGGGTCGGCGTGGAAGAGGCCGAACTCGAAGACCTGCCGGAGCACCGCGCGCGCACCCGTCTCCAGGACCCGCTGGGGGTCCAGCCCGGCCTGCCGCAGCTCGGCCGCCGGGGCCGGCCGGTGCCCATGGAGGAGGTCCATGGTCAGCACCCGGCGCGTCGTCCACCGCTCATGCACCCGCGGGATGACCACCGAGTCGTCGTCGGCGAAGTAGCGGCGCAGTGCCTGTGCGGTACTGGCCTCCCGGCGGAAGTCGAGTTCCCGCCGCGTCCACTCGGCGATCTCCTCGACGGCTTCGGTCGGGCGGAACCGGCGCGCTGCAGCACTGCGCCGCTCCAGCCGCCGCGCCAGCCACCGCAGCAGCGTCAGGTCCTCCTCCACCTGCGCATCCACCCCGGGCCGCTGCACCTTGACCGCCACCTCGGTACCGTCGGGCAGCCGCGCCCGGTGCACCTGGGACAGGGAGGCGGCCGCGAACGGCTCCGGGTCGAACTCCGCGAACGCCTCCCGCGGTGACCGGCCCAGTTCCTCGGTGATGACTCGGACAGCCTCGTCGGCCGGAAACGGTGGTACGTCGGCGTACAGCCCTTGTAGCGCCTCGGCGTAGGCGGCGGGTACGTAGTCGGGGCGCAGCGCGAGCATCTGCCCGGCCTTGACGAAGGTGGGCCCCAGCTGTTCCAGGATGTGGCGGGTGCGCTCCGGCAGGGGCCGGTCCATGACCGCGTGGTGCTCGCACGGCCGCAGCCCCAGGGTGCACAGAGTCCGGCAGCGCGGTGACACCCAGGACCGTAGGCCGAGGGCGTCGACCAGCCAGCGGAATCCGGCGGCCCAGAGCACGGTGGCGATCTCGCCGACCCGGGCGACAGCGGTCAGCGGTGGCGGGTGCCGTGACATGGAGGTCACCTCCATCGGTGTGGCAATCAGTCGGCGCGGGGACTCTGCCCACTGATCTTTCCTCTGTGCCGACGTCTACTGGTGAGGGTCGGCCATCAGCCCGTCGGGCGCAGTTCGGCGACGCCGAGGAGGTGGTCGCCGCCGATCCGGGCGAGCCACCGCTCGTCCGGGTACAGCCCGTGACGGGGCAGCTCGGCGGGGAAGTCGCCGACGGTGAACCGGTCCTTGCCCGGGTGGTCGAACAGGCGCCGGCAGGTGGGGCGGTTCAGGGCGGTGACGGTGACCTCGTCGAAGTAGAAGCGCCCGCCCGGACGCAGCACGCGGGCCACCTCGGCGACGGCGGCGCGCCAGTCCTCGACGTGATGGATGATCGCGAAGTCGAACACCGCGTCGTAGCCGTCGTCCTCGGCTTCCAGGGCGGCCAGCAGGTCGGTCGCGGATGCCACGGCCGGCCGCACCCGCTCCTCGTATCCGGCCAGGCGCCGACGGGCGGAGTCGACGGCCCCGGGATCCAGGTCGACGGCGTCCACCGCGGCGGCTACGAACCGGTCCAGGATGAGCTGGGTGCCGTAACCGCTCACGCAGCCGATCTCCAGGGCCCGCCCTCCCGGGATCCGCCCGCCGAGGCGGGCCGGCAGCCCACCGGCCGTCGAACGGCACCGAGTGGTTCCGTTGCGCATGCGTGTCGATCGCCGATGACCGGGTACGCGAGCTCCACCCCCGAACATCTGGAGGGAGTCATGCAGCGAGGCAGCGACCGGCTGAGCGTCCACCGGGACGACGAGATGAAGCACGAACTGAAGGACCTGCTGCGGTCCGGTCACCCGACGCGGACCGAGGAGTGGCACGACCCCGAGCCGAGCGCCGACGACGACCCGGCGGTGTGGGCCGGTCCGGTGATTCCGGGCGCCGCGCGCTCCGTGGCCGACGTGCGCTACGAGCTGGCGCGGATCCTGGGCCGTACGGCGTTCCCGGCCCGCACGGTCGAACTGATCGACGTCCTGCGCCGCAGGCACGCCCCGGACACGCTCGTCGAGCCTCTGGAGCGGCTGCCGCGTTCGGCGCGCTACTCCAATGCCCTGGAGCTCGCCGAAGCCGTGGTTCGGGCCTGAGGGACCGCGCGGCACGCATAGGCACCCGGCTGGGGGGTACTGCGGGCGTCATTCGGCTGACGTAGCACCCCCTACCGCCGGGGGCAGGAAGGACCACAGGCCATGGCTGATTTCGTCAGGGAGGTCATGACGCTCGGCGTCGTGGCGGTCCGGCCTGATGCCTCGCTCGTCGAGGCCGCGCAGCTGATGCGGGCACTGGATGTGGGAGACGTCCTCGTGGCCGGTGACGGGCAGGTCATCGGCGTCCTCACGGACCGTGACATCACGCTGCGGGCCGTCGCGGACGGTGCCGACCCGCTGACCGTGAGCGCCGGGGCGGTGTGCACTCCCGACCCGGTGGTGATCGGCCCCGACGATCCCGTGTCCGCGGCGTTCGAGCTGATGCGCGGCCATGCCGTGCGCCGGCTGCCGGTCGTGGAGGGCGGGCGGCCGGTGGGCATGGTGAGCCTGGGTGACCTGGCGGTGGCGCAGGACCCCGCGTCGGCGCTCGCGGACATCAGCCGGGCCGCGCCGGGAGGCGGGCCGGGCGGCACCCCGGTATGACGGCGGCTCTGGGGGTCAAAGCGCGCTGTTCTCCGTGCAGTTGGCCCTGGACGGCGGTGCACGGGGGGTGGCGCACAGGCTGAGAAAGGACGATGAACATCATGCGTATCGCGTTCCTGACCGCACCCCAGGGCGTCGAGCAGGTCGAACTCACCGACCCCTGGCAGGCACTCGCCGGCGCCGGCCACGAGCCGGTCCTGGTGTCGACGAAGCCGGGGTACGTGCAGGCTTTCCGCCATCTGGACAAGGCGGACACGTTCCCGGTGGAGGTGGTCGTCGGCCAGGAGCCGGCCGAGTCCTTCGACGGGCTGGTCCTGCCGGGCGGTGTGGCCAATCCGGACTTCCTGCGGATGGACCAGCGGGCCGTCGGTTTCGTCCGCTCGTTCTTCGAGCAGGGCCGACCGGTGGCCGCGATCTGCCACGCGCCGTGGACGCTGGTGGAGGCCGACGTCGTCCGGGGCCGCGTCCTGACGTCGTGGCCGAGCCTGCGCACCGACATCCGGAATGCGGGCGGCACCTGGGTGGACGAGCAGGTACGGCTCGACCAGGGCCCCAACAAGCTGATCACCAGCCGCAGGCCGGACGACCTGAAGGCGTTCAACGAGGCGATCCTGACGGAGTTCCCCGAGGGAGGCGGCGGGGCCTAGGAACGACGCCCTGGGTCAACGCGGTCAGCGGGCGGGTTCGGTGCCCCGGCTTTCTCCGCTCCCGGGGTCCGCGATGGCCGTGGCCCGTTCCCGGGCCCCGTCACGCGTCCGGCTCGCCACGATCAGGCGGCGTGGATGGCGGCGCAGGTACTCGCCCTCCAGCTGCGCCATACGGTCGTTGTGCGCGCGCAGCGCGTCGTTCGAGCCATGGAGCAGCGTGTCGTGGCGCGTGCGGTGGATCGTCTCCAGCTCCTTCATGAGCTGCTGGTCGGTCAGACGGCCCGGGTCGACTCCGGTCATGGTGTACCCCGCTCGTCGTGTTCCTCGGTGCGGTCCGGGTACCCGCGAAAGCAGCAACCCGAGCGGCACCCGGGAGAGAGCCATGGATCTCGCCTTTCTCCATCCACTGTACGAACATCCGGGCCCCTGGGCCTCCGTATACGTCGACACCTCCCGGCACACGCAGTCCGCGCCCCACGAGCGCTCCCTCACCGCTCGGGCCCTGTCCCGGGAGCTGGCCGGGCAGGGCGCGGACGAGCCGACCTGCCATGCCGTCCGGACCGCGGTCGAGGAGCTGGCCCACTCCCCCGAGCCGCACGGCAGGGCGCTGTTCGCCCGTGCGGGGGAGGTGGTCCTGGATCCGCCGTTGGCCACTCCCCCGCCCGGCGGCTCCTCGGCCCGGTGGGCGCCGCTGCCGCACACGGCGCCGCTGCTGGAGCTGGCCACCGAAGACCCCGTGTCAGTGGTGGCGTACATCGACCGCAAGGGCGCGGAGTTCGAGCTGCGCGGGGCGCTGGGCAGCCGGGAGGCCTCTGCGGCGGCCGGGAAGCACTGGCCCTCGCCCCGTAGGAGCACCGCGGACTGGTCGGTGCGGCACTTCCAGCTGCGGGTGGAGAACACCTGGGAACACAACGCGGCGGAGATAGCGGACGCGCTGGCCGTCTGCCAGGAGGAGACGTGCGCCGATCTGGTGGTCCTGGTCGGCGAGGAGCGCGAGCGGCGCGCGGTGCGCGCCCGGCTGCCGCGCCGGCTTCTCGACCGGGTGGCCGAGGCGCCGCACGGCGCGGGCAGCCGACTGCTGGACGAGGACATCGAGCGGATCCGGGCCGAGCACGTGCACCGCAGGGCGGCGGAGGAGCTGGAGCGATTCCTGGCCGCCCGCGTACCCGATGAGGAGGGGCGTACGGGCGCGGTCGAGGGCGTGCCGGCGGTCGTCGAGGCCGCACGCGAACACCGTATCGACGAACTCCTGATCCACCTGGGCGCACCGGAGACGAACCGCGAGGTGTGGATCGGCGAGGACCCGGACCAGGTGGCGGTCAGCCGCACCGACGTCAAGGCGCTGGGCGGGCGGGCCACCTGGCCGGTCCGCGCGGATGACGCACTGCTGCGCTCCGTGGTGGAGACGGGTGCGGAGGCGGTGTCGGTGACGGCCATATCGCAGGCCGAGGGGCCGAGGGGCGGGGTGGGGGCGTTGCTGCGCTGGGCGTAGCCCGATCGGTGAACGGCGGGCGCGTGGCCCCGGGTGCCCGACAGGCCCTAGCGCGCCCGCTCCACCCTCCGCTCGTCCCACACCGGCTCCGGGGTCTCACGGACCCGGCCGTCGCTGCCGAAGACCAGATGGCGGTCGAAGGAGCGGGCGAACCAGCGGTCGTGCGTGACCGCGAGGACCGTGCCCTCGAATGCCTCCAGTCCCTTCTGGAGCGCCTCCGCCGACTCCAGGTCCAGGTTGTCGGTCGGCTCGTCGAGCAGCAGGGCCGTGGCGCCCTCCAGTTCCAGCAGGAGGATCTGGAAGCGGGCCTGCTGCCCGCCGGACAGCCGCTCGAAGTTCTGTTCGGCCTGCGCGGTCAGCTCGTAGCGGCGCAGCCGGGACATGGCCGCGCCCCGGTCCTGGGAGTGTTCCCGCCACAGGATGTCGAGGAGCGTACGGCCCTCCAGCTCGGGATGCGCGTGCGTCTGGGCGAAGTGACCGGGCACGACGCGCGCCCCGAGCTTCCACTCCCCGGTGTGCGCCACGTCGCCACCCGCGAGCAGCCGCAGGAAGTGCGACTTGCCGGAGCCGTTGGAGCCGAGGACGGCGACGCGCTCGCCGTAGAAGACCTCCAGGTCGAAGGGTTTCATCAGGCCGGTGAGCTCAAGCCCCTTGCAGGTGACGGCCCTTACACCCGTACGTCCGCCCTTGAGCCGCATCCTGATGTCCTGCTCGCGCGGCGGCTCCGGCGGGGGTCCGGCCTCCTCGAACTTGCGCAGCCGGGTCTGGGCGGCCTGGTAGCGGGACGCCAGCTCATGGCTGACCGTGGCCGCCTGACGCAGATTCAGCACCAGCTTCTTCAGCTGCGCGTGCTTCTCGTCCCACCTCTTGCGCAACTCCTCGAAGCGGGCGAAGCGTTCGCGCCGGGCCTCGTCGTAGGTGGCGAAGCCGCCGCCGTGCACCCAGGCATCCGCTCCGGTGGGGCTCGGTTCGAGGGAGACGATCCGCTGGGCACCGCGGGCGAGCAGTTCACGGTCGTGGGAGACGAAGAGCACGGTCTTGCGGGTCTCCGCGAGCCGCTCCTCCAGCCACCGCTTCCCGGGTACGTCGAGGTAGTTGTCCGGCTCGTCGAGGAGCAGGACCTCATCGGTGCCGCGCAGCAGCGCTTCGAGCACGAGCCGCTTCTGCTCTCCGCCGGAGAGGGTGCGGACCAGGCGCCACTGGGCCTTCTCGTAGGGGACGCCGAGCGCGGCCGTGGTGCAGATGTCCCACAGTGTCTCGGCCTCGTAGCCGCGGGCCTCGGCCCAGTCGGCGAGGGCCTGCGCGTACTGGAGCTGGGCGGCCTCGTCGTCCACGGTCATGACGGCGTGCTCGGCGGCGTCGACGGCGCGGGCGGCGTCGCGAATACGGGGCGGAGCGACGGAGACGAGCAGCTCCCGTACGGTCGTCTCGTCCCGTACGGACCCCACGAACTGCCGCATGACGCCGAGCCCACCGCTCGTGGTGACCGTGCCGCCGTGCGGCTTCAGCTCACCGGACAGGATCCGCAACAGGGTGGTCTTCCCGGCCCCGTTGGGACCGACGAGCGCGATGACGGCACCTTCGCCGACCCGGAAGGACACGTCGCCGAGCAACGCCCTCCCGTCCGGGAGGTAGTACTCGAGGTGAGCGGCTTCCAGGTGTCCCATGAGGCGCATTCTGGGCGAGGCCCTGGACGGCGGGCAAACGGTTATCGCACCTCGCAACTTCGTCCACATTGCAAGACGCAGATCTCATCATTCGACATGATCGCATACGGTGATGCATACCGCCCCTAGGCATCGCCCCAGGGGTCCGTACGGCGTGAATCCGTACGCCGTGAATCCGTACGAACGAGAAGAGGAAGGTCATGTCGAAGGAGACGGCCGTCTACACGCACGGCCACCATGAGTCCGTGCTGCGCTCGCACACCTGGCGGACCGCCGCCAACTCCGCGGCGTACCTCCTCGGTTCGCTCAAGCCGCACATGAAGATCCTGGACATCGGCTGCGGCCCCGGCACCATCACCGCCGACCTGGCGGCCCTGGTCCCCGACGGCCATGTCACCGGCGTCGACCGCGCGCCGGAGATCCTGGGGCAGGCCCGGGCCACGGCCGCCGCCCGCGGGCTCACCAACGTCGACTTCGCGGTCGCGGACGTGCATGCGCTGGAGTACCCGGACGACACGTTCTGCGTGGTCCACGCCCACCAGGTGCTCCAGCACGTGGGCGACCCCGTACAAGCGTTGCGGGAGATGCTCCGCGTCACCAAGCCGGGTGGTTTCATCGCCGTCCGCGACGCGGACTACGCGGCGATGGCCTGGTACCCGGCCTCGGAGGGCATGGATGCCTGGCTGGACCTGTACCGGCGGGTCGCGCGCGCCAACGGTGGTGAGCCGGACGCCGGGCGGCGCCTGAAGTCATGGGCGCTCCGCGCGGGCATCCGGGACATCACGGCCACCTCCGGCACCTGGACCTTCGCGACCGCCGACGAGCGGGAGTGGTGGAGCGGGCTGTGGGCGGACCGCACGCTCGCCTCGGCGTACGCGGCACGCGCCACCGAGGGCGGTCACGCGACCGCCGATGAGCTTCGGGCCGTGTCGGAGTCCTGGCGGGACTGGGGCCGGCAGGAGGACGGCTGGTTCTCCGTGCTGCACGGAGAAATTCTCTGCCGAAAAGGCGACTGATTCGCACTTTTCGGGAAACCCGGAAGCAGGAGGTTGACATTATGTTTCCCATCCTGCTGGTACTGCTACTTGCCCTGATTCTCTTCGGTGCCGGATTCGCGGTGAAACTTCTGTGGTGGATTGCCCTGGCGGTGCTCGTGATCTGGCTGCTGGGATTCCTGGTGCGCGGCACGTCCGCGGCCGGAGGGCGGGGCCGATGGTATCGCTGGTGACCCGTCGCTGATCACACGAAAGGAAACGGCCCGAGCGGCCCGAGATCCGGATTCAGGTCCTCGGGCCGCAGCCTGCAGCACTCCGACAGCGCGGCACGAGAAAGGCCGTATCGAGCGCATGGCAGCCGTGATTTCAGCGATTCAGCCGCGCAATGCGTCGAGCCGCCGCCGGGCGGGGGCGAGGGAGCGTCCTGCGGCCATCACGTCTGCCCAGGGAGCGGTGCGGGCCTGGTCCACCGCGTCCACGATGGACCAGCGGCGGGCATGCACGGCCGGGTCGTCCAACTGCTCCCAGGACAGGGGCGTGGCGACCGGGGCGCCCGGACGGGCCCGTACGGTGAAGGGGGCGACGGCGGTCTGTGCGTACGCGTTGCGCTGCACGTCGAGGTAGAGCCTCTCCCCCCGGTCCTTCTTGCGGGCGGCCGTGGTGAGCCGCTCGGGATGGGCGGCGGCGAGCGTGTCCGCGACGTCCCTGGCGAACTCCCGTACTTCGTCGAAGTCGTGACGTCGGCTCACTGGCACGACGACGTGCAGTCCCCGCGATCCCGTGGTCATCAGTCCGGACGGCAGCCTCAGTTCGCCGAGGAGCTCACCCAGCAGCCGGGCCGCGTGCCGCACCTGACCGAAGTCGTCGCCCGCCGGGTCGAGGTCGAAGACGATCCGGTCGGGCCGCTCCAGGCGGTCCGTGCGTGACAGCCAGCGGTGCAGGGTGAGGCAGGCCTGGTCGGCGAGGTGGACGAGGGTGGCTGCGTCGTCGCAGACGGTGTGACAGACGGTGCCGCCCTCCTTGGGCACCTCGACGCGGTGGATCCAGTCCGGATAGTGCTCCGGGGTGTTCTTCTGCAGGAACCGGGGCCCGTCGACTCCGTCGGGGTGGCACTCCAGCATCAGGGGCCGGCCACGAAGATGGGGCACCATGAAGGAGGCGACGGAGCGGTAGTACGCGACGAGGTCCGCCTTCGTGTACTCCTCGGCGTCCCCGTCACCGGGGAACAGCACCTTGTCCGGCCGGTGAATCTCCAGCGTGCGACGACCGGCCCGTACGGTACGGGTGCCGCTCATGCCGCTCCCTCCGTTCACGGTACGACGGCGTGCTCCACCAGCAGCCGGGCCGCGGCCGCGATCGACTCCGCGTCGATGCCCGCGGCGTGCAGTTGCTCGGCGGGGGTCGCCGAGCCCGGCATCGTCGTCACGGCAAGGCGCACCAGGCGGGGTACGGGGCGCCCGTCGGCGAAGGCGTCGAGGACCGCGTCGCCGAGACCGCCCTCCTCGCGGTGGTCCTCGACGGTGACGAGACAGCCGGTCCGTTCGGCGGCCTCGCGCAGCGTGGCGCGGTCGACGGGCTTGACCGAGTACAGGTCGACAACCCGTACCCGTATGCCCTGCCCGGCGAGCGCGTCGGCTGCCTTCAGCGCCTCGTGGACGGTGACCCCGGCGGCGACGAGGGTGAGCCGGTCCTCGGAGGAGGTGCGCAGCACCTTGCTGCCGCCGACGGGGAACTCCTCGGTCGGGCCGTAGATGACCGGCGTCTTCCCCCGCGTGGTCCGCAGATAGCGGATGCCCTCCTGGCCCGCCATCGAGGCGACTAGCCGGGCGGTCTGGTTGGCGTCGCACGGGTACAGCACGGTCGACTCGTACACCGAGCGGAACATGGCGAGGTCTTCCAGGCCCATCTGCGAGGGCCCGTCCTCGCCGATGGCGCAGCCCGCGTGCGATCCGACGAGGTTGATGCCGGAGCCGCTGATCGAGGCCATGCGGACGAAATCGTGGGCGCGGGTGAGGAACGCGGCGAACGTGGAGGCGTACGGCACCCAGCCGCGCGCCGCCATGCCGACGGCGACCGCGACCATCAGCTGTTCGGCGATGTAGCACTCGAAGTAGCGGTCGGGGTGCTCCTTGGCGAAGTACTCGGCCCGCGTGGAGTCGCCCACCTCGCCGTCGATGGCGACGACGTCACCCCGGGCGTGGCCGACCGCGGCGAGTGCCTGTCCGAAGGCATCCCGGGTGGCGACCTCGTCGCCCATGTCGTACCGAGGCAGGTCCAGATGGCCGCCCCGTACGGCGTGCAGCATGCGGGTGGCGGGCGGCAGCTGGACCTCGACGCGCAGGTCCCGTACGCCGCCGAGTTCCGCGATCGCCTCCTCGGGGTCGGGCAGGGGCTTGCCGTGCAGGCCCTCGCGGTCCTGGACACCGGGGACGCCCTTGCCCTTGAGGGTGCGGGCGAGGATCACGGTGGGCTGTCCGGTGGTGGACTCGGCCTCGGCGCAGGCGCGGTCGATCGCCTCCACATCGTGCCCGTCGACCTCGACGGTGTGCCACTCGAAGGCCTTGAAGCGGCGCGCGTAGGCATTCAGGTCGTGGCCGTGGCGGGTGGGGCCGCGCTGACCGAGCCGGTTGACGTCGACGATCGCGATCAGGTTGTCGAGATGCTCGTACCCGGCGTGCTCGGCGGCCTCCCACACGGAGCCCTCGGCCAGTTCGCTGTCGCCGCACAGCACCCACACCCGGTAACCGGTGTGGTCGAGCCGCTTCCCGGCCAGGGCGATGCCGACCCCGACGGGCAGCCCCTGGCCGAGCGAGCCGGTGGCCGTCTCGACCCAGGGCAGCCGGCGGGGCGTGGGGTGTCCTTCGAGCCGGCTTCCGAGCTTGCGGAAGGTGAGCAGTTCGGTCTCGTTGATCGCTCCGGCGGCCTTGTAGGCGGCGTAGAGGAGGGGTGAGGCATGCCCTTTGGAGAGGACGAAGCGGTCGTTGGCGGGGTGGGCCGGGCGCTCGAAGTCGTAGCGGAGGTGGTGGGCGAGCAGGACGGCCATCAGGTCCGCGGCCGACATCGAGGAGGTGGGGTGCCCGGAGCCGGCCGCGGCGGCGGCGCGCACGCTGTCCACGCGCAACTGCTGGGCGAGTTCGTGCAGGTGACGGGGGTTCATGAGTCTTCCTTCGTACCGGACTTGTCAGGGGATCCGGGCGTCCGGGCCAGTTCGGGCGAGGCCGTGTCCAGTGGCACCGACCAGGAGCGGACCAGCCCCAACTGCACGGCCTGGCGCGGCAGTACGGCGTCCAGGAGCCAGTCTGCGGCGACCCGTACACGGTTGCCGGGCATCGCGGCGAGGTGGTAGCCGCGGGCGACGGCTCCGGCGAGCGGGCCGGACAGCGGGATGCCGAACGGATTGGCGGCGGCCTGCGCGCCGCCGAGGTCCACGACGAAGCCCAGGTCCCGGTGGCGGTAGGAGCGCCGGGAGCCGATGCCGAGGGAGGCGGCGACATTGTGGGCGCAGACCTTCCCGTGCCGCCAGGCGTGCTGCGCGGTCATCGGCGTGTACTGCCCGGGCTTGTCCAGATCGGGTACGGCAGCCGCGTCCCCGCAGGCGAACACCTCGGAGTGGGCCGGTACCCGGAGATACGGGTCGACGAGGATCCGTCCGCGCTCCAGGGGCCGGCCGAGGCTCTCGACGAGCGGATCGGGGCGTACGCCGACGCACCACACCAGTGTTCGGGTGTCGACGAACTCCCCGTCGGTCAGCAGGACTCCGTCGTGCGTCGCCTCCTTCACGGACGTCCCCATCCGTACGTCGACGCCCCTGCGCCGCAGTACGTGGTCCGCGGTGCGGGACAGCCGCTCGTCCATCTCCGGCAGCACGCGGGGCGCGATGTCCAGCAGCAGCCAGCGCGGCCGCATGCCCTCCCGCAGCGGCTGCTTGCGCACGAGCGCGTCGGTGAACAGCTTGCCCTGCGCGGCGACTTCCGTTCCGGTGTAGCCGGCGCCGACCACCACGAAGGTGCAGCGGGCGGAGCAGCTCGTGGGGTCGTCGGCCGCCGCCGCCAGCTCCACCTGGCGGATCACATGGTCACGCAGGTACAGCGCCTCGGGCATACCCCGGAAGCCGTGCGCATGCTCGGAGACGCCGGGGATCGGCAGCAGCTTGTTGACGCTGCCGACGGCAAGCACGAGCCGGTCGTAGGTGAGCATGCCGCCGTGGCCCTCGGGGTCCCTGTAGTGCACGGTCCGCGCGTCGAGATCGACGCCGTCGGCCTCGCCGAGCACCAGGCGTACCTGGCGCAGGGTGCCGGAGAGCGAGACGGCGACGCGGCGCGGCTCCAGGATGCCCACGGCGACCTGCGGCAGCAGGGGGAGATACAGAAAGTAGTCGGTCGGATTGAGAAGAGTGATGTCGGCACGGTGCCGGGTCAGCCCGGACAGCGTGCGGGCCGTCCGGTACCCGGCGAATCCGCCACCGACGATCAGGATGCGGGGTCGACTCACGATTCGCCTCCGGCGTTCTCGCGCGTACGTCGTCTGCCGGGCGGGCGCACGAAATGCCACCCGTACGAGACCTTCCGCGTCCCCCTGGGCAGGGCGCCCAAACACCGCAGCCGCGGCGTTTCGCCCCCAGTGCCGCCCTCGCCGAAACAATGCTCAGCCACGACGGCGGAGTCCGGCGGCCGCCACGGCGCCCAGCCCACTGGCCAGCAGGCCCGCGCCGATCCTCCCTCGGTTCCGGGACACCCACTCCTCGGCGCCTCCTGGCAGAGACTCCGCGTCGAAGCGTCCGTGCGCGCCGTAGTCGTGACCGTGCGGGCCGTCCGCGGGCACCCACAGGTTCCCCGCCCCGCCCTGCTGCCCCTCCTCGCGCTGTGCGTCGAACCCCGTACGGGCGAGGTAGCGGTCCAGCAGCCCCGGGGCCACCGCGTTGGTGATCAGGGTGGCCACCGTCGACGCCCCCACTCAGTACTCGCGGCGCCGTGCGTGCCCGGCCGCGTGCACGATCGCGCGGGCCGCCATCTCCGGCTGGTAGACCGGCGCCACCGGCCGCGCCCGCCCCGGGATCCGGCTCAGCACCCAGTCGAACTGCGGGGTGTTGACCGCCGGCAGCTGCACCATCGTCGTCCGTACCCGCGACCCCTCGTGCAGCAGCTCGCACCTGAGCGACTCGTTGAAGCCCTGGATCGCGTGCTTGGCCCCGCAGTACGCCGACTGCAGCGGTATCCCCCGGTACGCGAGCGCCGAGCCGACCTGCACGATCGTCCCGTGGTCGGCGGGCAGCATGTGCCGCAGGGCGGCCCGCGTGCCGAACACACAGCCCAGGTACGTCACTTCGGTGACCCTGCGGAACTCGTCCGGCGTGACCTCCGTGAAGGGCGCGAACAGCCCGGCGAACGCGTTGTTGACCCAGATGTCGATCCGCCCGAACTCGTCGGCGACCTGCTGCGCCGCTTCGTCGACCGCCTTCGCGTCCGCTACGTCGACGGGCACGACGAGCGCCTCACCCCCGGCGCGCTGCACCTCGTCCGCTGCCGCGGCGAGGCCCTCGCGGCCCCGGGCCAGCAGGGCGACCCTGTCGCCGCGGGCGGCGAAGGCCCCGGCCG